>JBMDXC010000161.1:0-6668 GCA_048594805.1 Candidatus Entotheonellaceae bacterium
TGGACCGGAAATTTATGCACCTGGGCTTTCACATTTACGACCTTGGTTTCCAATCGCCTGATTCTGATGCAGCCACACCCATGGTATTCGCGACCACCCTCTTACTCATTATGCTCATTGTCGTCTTGAACATTGGGGCGATCTGGATACGTGACCGGCTCCGGAAAAAATATGCCCTAGGCGCTTTTTAAGCTATGTTATGATTAATATTTTGGTGTGGGAGAGCGTGCATGATGGCAGAACGCACCAGGACAGTAGAGCCTCTGAAAATTACCGACCCGATTCTCGACATCAATGGTTTATACCTTTACTACGGGAACAAAGAGGCCCTGTGTAACATTTCGCTGGCGATCCCCAGGAAACGGGTCACGGCGTTTATCGGCCCTTCAGGGTGCGGCAAATCAACCCTGCTGCGTTGCTTCAACCGCATGAATGATCTCATCGAGGGGATTCGTGTCGTCGGCACCATCAAGCTGGATGGTGAGGACATCAACGCCCCTGATGTTGATGTCATTCAACTGCGCCGCCGTGTGGGCATGGTATTTCAAAAATACAATCCATTTCCCAAATCCATCTACGAAAACGTGGTCTACGGCTTACGTATTGCTGGGATCAAGAACCGCACCATCCTTAATGAGACCGTTGAGAAAAGTCTGCGTGCTGCAGCCCTCTGGGACGAAGTCAAAGATCGCCTGCGCGAATCGGCCTTACGCCTCTCGGGTGGCCAGATGCAGCGCCTGTGTATTGCTCGGGCCATTGCGGTGCAGCCAGACATCATCCTCATGGATGAACCGTGCTCGGCCCTCGATCCAATTGCCACGAGTTATATCGAGGACCTCATCGATGAATTGAAACAAGAGTACACCGTGATTATCGTTACTCATAACATGCAGCAGGCGGCGCGGGTGTCTGATTACACGGCTTTTTTGTACCTCGGTGAACTCATTGAGTTTGATGAGACCAATAAAATGTTTACCACGCCCTTGAAGAAACAGACGCAGGACTACATCACCGGGCGCTTTGGTTAACCTGGGCACCACGCTGCAGCCACGTACGCTGTAAGGAGGTTTGTGTATGTCTCAACATTTCTTGCGTGAGATCGAAACGCTCAAGAAAAAAATTCTGGCCGTGGGTGCCGTGGTAGAAGAGCGTATTTCCCAGGCAATCACGGCCGTGGTCAAACGCGATGCCGCGCTCGCGCAGCAGGTGGCCGAGGGCGATGACGAAATCGATGAGATGGAGGTCGAGGTCGAGGAGGATTGCTTGAAGATTCTCGCCTTGTACCAGCCGGTGGCCATTGACCTGCGCTTTGTGATAGCCGTCCTGAAGATGAACAACGACCTGGAGCGGATGGCCGATACTGCCGTCAATATTGCGCGACGTGCCGAGTATCTGGCGAGCCAGCCGCAGGTCGATTTGCCGCCCAGTCTCACAGATATGACCCAGAAAGTCCAGACGATGGTGAAGCAGAGCCTTGACGCCCTGGTGCAAGGCGACACTGCCCTGGCGCGCAAAGTGTGTGTGGCGGATCGCGAGGTGGATCAACTCAATAAGGCGATGCACGTGCGGATACAGGAGGAGATGTGGAAGCATCCCGACCAGGTCGAGCGTCTCCTGCATACCTTGTCGATATCCCGCCATCTGGAACGCATTGGCGATCTGGCGACAAACGTGGCTGAGGATGTGATATACACGGTGCAAGGCGAGATCGTGCGGCACCGTACGCAGGCCTATACCTGATCTCGCGTGCTCAGTCGGTCGCTGGCATAGCCAGCAGGCGCTCAAACTGGGCCAGGCGCTGCGGATGAACCCAGTCCCGTGGCCCTACCACTTTTTCCACGAGAATACCACGCTTATCCACAATAAAGCTCTCGGGTACACCCGTCGTGCGGTAGAGACGCTGCACGAGATTTTTCGTATCGAGCAATGTCGGGAAACTGAGGCGGTGGCTCTGCATAAACGGCGCCACCACCTGCGCCCCCAGCGCATCGAGGCTGACCGCGAGGATTTCGAGTCCTTGCCCGTGTAGACGCTCGTAGAGCTGCTGGATGGTGGGCATTTCCTCAACGCATGGCGGACACCACGTCGCCCAGACGTTGACAAACACGACTTTGCCCCGTAAAGCCGCGAGTTGTACTGGGCGGCCCTGCAGGTCAGGCAGGGTAAAATCGGCTAAGGGTTTGCCAATACGGGGAGCCGAATTGTCCGAGTCCACCGGTTCCCGTGTCAGAAACCCATAGACGAAGACCAGCAACAATGCCAGTGCTGGCAGTATCCATAGGAGAATGAGCCCCCAGCGTCGCTCCGCAGGGGGTGCGGCGGGGGAGAGATGGCCAGGTGGAGATGGCTCTGATGATGCCATAGTGTATGATCGTCACTCCAGGTTAGTACACTACCATTCTAAAGCAGCCTTAGTGGCTCTGACACGTCACCCGTGCTGGTGGTGTCTGGTTACACAGGAACCCCTCTGTTTTACTCTGCACAAGATAGGCACAGGCATTATCTTTGGCGGTCTGCACGGCCGTGTGCTCGTCCGCTCCCGAGGCGGTGCGACATTGCGTGCGGCCCTGGAAGTCCATACATACTTCACACCGCTGTTGATCGAAGCCTAGTGAGAAATAGACAATCGCACCAACGAGGAGCAATCCAAAAATCCCTCCCACAACCCCGGCCTTTGGCATGCAGCATGCTCCTGTCTCGAAGAGGTCCTTGCCCTCTCCCGTTAGGAGAGGGTTTTAGCGGAGATGAAGGTCCCCTGCGTAGCAAGTCATTCTAGCGCCGGCCTCAGGGGAGATCAATGAGGCAAGTGCGCACAGATCAGAAAGAGCTTGAGTCGCGGCCCGTTTGCCGGCAGAATAGATATATCATACCTGATGTGCCGTGCGTCACGTCAGTGCCCTGCTCATCTGCAGAGGAGGAACGACCATGCCCATCAAAGTACTCGAACTGCATCACCATGGTATTCGCATTGGCAAAAGTGCCGAAGCCGTATCCAAGGCCCAGGAGTTTTATACGGACCTGCTGGGACTGCAGGCCGATACGGGTCGGCCCAACATCCCTGGCATTCCTGGCTTCTGGCTCTATGTTGGGAATGACCAGAACACCGCGCAAATCCACCTGATGGGCGCCGAAGGCCGATCGCCGGTGGCGCGTAGCGACATTGAAGATCCGACCATACCCCATGTGGCCCTGGCGGTGGAGGACATCCAGGAGGCCAGGCGCGAACTCGATCAGCGTGGGGTCTGGTACTGGCAGATTCAGGGGTTGGTAGGACAAAATTCCGATCAAATCTTTGTCCGTGACCCCTTTGGCAATGTCATAGAGTTGCATCAAATCGGCACCTGCCGTTGTAACAAGGCAGCCCTGCCGGCCTGAGATGGCCCCCGGCCACAAGCAGAGCGACAAAACATGCATCGAGTATGGCTGTAAGCAGAAAGAGAGGGGTATGATGCGGCTCGTGTGGCTGGGTGCTGTGCTACTACTGGCTGGGCTGTGCCTGGAGGCAACGCCAGTATTAGCAGACGTGTTGCCCGGGGAAACGGTGGAAGAGCGGGCGGTCAACGGCGCCAAGGAGTACATCCAGAACAATAATCTCAAGAACCCATCATTGACGATGCTGATGATTAGCCGGTTCAAAAACGCTCTGCCCGCTTTGACCAAGCAGTGGGAAGAGTTGACCGGGGTGAAAATGAAGTTCGTTGAAACGAACTATGCCGATAGTGCCGCAAAAATCATGGCCGAGGCGGTGGCCAAGATGGGCGCATATGACATCTTCAATCAGTTTCCATCGGTGGTGCCAGACGCAGCCGGTGCTGGTGTGATTCTGCCTCTGGACGCATACGCCGCAAAGGGTCAGCCGGATTTTGCCGGCATGGAAGCGCCGCTACGGGCGCAGCAGTCTTACCACGGCAAGTTGTACTTTCTCCTGCTCAGCGGGGATCAGCTCATGCTGGTGCTGCGCAAAGACCTCTTGGAGCTGCCAGGTGTCAAGGAAGAATGGCAGACCAGGTATGGCCGGGAGCCGGGGTGCCCTGAGACACTGGCACAGTGGGAGCAATTGGCCGATTTCTTCCACACCAAGAAGGGCCAGACGCGCTGGGGCACAACATTTGATTATGATCTGTATGGCGCCCTGGGGGACCGCAGTATGCAGTTCGCCCATCGGCATTTTCCGGCCTACTTTGGCGGGCTCTTCTTCGACAAAGAGATGCGGCCACGCATGAGCACCCCACAGGGCCTCCAGGCTTTAAAAGCCTTTAGCTCGATTGTCAAGTTCATGCCATCGGATATTCAGAGCTGGGTCACACCGCAGATATATTCTTTCTGGATCAGTGGGCAGGCAGTCTCCGTCATGGCCTCCCCATCCATCGTGGGCTACGGGGATACCAATGCTGAGAGCAAAATCAAAGGGCAGCAGCTCAGTTGCCCGATACCGGGTACGCCGGTGGACGGCAAACTGGTACGCCGCTCGCCCCAGGTCGCTGGCACGGGCTACATGGTCAGTCGCTACAGCAAGCACCCTGAACTGGCGTACTATTTCTTACAATGGCTGACCGGACCGACGAAAGGTGATGAGGTCATGGCGCATCCCAAAGGTTTCTGGAACCCCATGCGCCGCTCGAACCTGATGCACGAAGCAATTCTCGCCAAGTTCGGGCAACAGTTTGTCGAGGCCACGCTGGAAAACACCAGGTATGCCACCGCGCCGCTGATGCTCCCAGGCAACGAAGCCTATTTTCACGTGCTCGATCAATATCTCGCCCTGGTGATACAGGGCACGATATCTCCTGAAGAAGCCGCGAAAAAAATTGACGAGGGCTGGAACAAAGTCACTGACGACCTCGGGCGCCAGGAGCAGATCAAACTCTGGCGTAGCAGTGTTGAGAGCGGCATGTATATTGACAAATTTTGACGGCCTGGTTTACAGGTAACGACTGCCGCCGTCAATGTGCAGCACAGCGCCCGTGATGTACTCGTTGGTCATGAACATGAGCATGGCCTGCGCCACCTCTTCGGCAGTGCCAATGCGCTTGCCGGGCAAGACAGCCGCTCGATTCTGCACAATTGTGTCGCGCTCAGGCCCGTACGCATTGTACAGCAGTGGCGTATCAATGAGGCCAGGCGTGACAGCATTGACGCGCACCGGCGCCAGTTCCAGGGCTAGCGCTGGCGCCAGGGCTTCCACCCCCGCGAGGGCTGCCGTGAGCATAGCCGCCCCAAGGCGTGGTCGGGATGACAGGCCGCCGGAGGTGAATGTGATCGAGCCCCTGCTCATGCGCGGGGCAGCCTGCCGTACGACATACGTCACACCCCAGATGCGTTCGTCAATAATGCGGCGCAGGTTGGCCAGGTCATTATCCACGATCCTGCCGTTGACGATGGTGCCAGCAGCGATGACCACGTGATCGACATGACTGATGCCCTCGAAGACCTGCCCCACCGCCGCTTCGTTGGTGATATCCGCCGCAACGGTGCGCACCTCGCCGAGTTCACGCTGCGCCTGTGCCAGCTTCTCCTGCGAACGCCCGGCAATGGTGATGTCAGCGCCTTCCTGGTGTGCCAGCTTCGCAGCTGCGAAGCCAATTCCGGTACTGCCACCAATCACCACGACATGCGCCCCTTGTAGTTTCATTATCCTCTCCTCGTGTACTTGGCGTACAATTGTCCCCGGGACAGCCTCTATCCCCTGGGACAGCGCCACAGGGTGCAGTAGGTGCACGCATCTGCACCGTCCCGGCTGCGCCGGCTGTCACGGCGCCTCACAGTATGCCCTACAGCGAGCGTGGCTGCAATCACGCGCGCATGCCAAAGGAGGTCCTATGGACGCCCATACCATTGTCCAACGTGCGGCAGAAGCGCACGTACGTCTGGTCCGCTTCATGTACTGTGACAACGGCGGCATCATCCGTGGCAAAGCCACGCACGTCAACAGCTTGGCGCGGCGCCTGAGCGAAGGCATTGGCCAGACACTCGCCATGCAGGCCTTCGCGAGTGTGGATGCCCTGGCAGCCGTTGAGGGGCTGGGGCCCGTTGGGGAATTTCGCCTGGTACCCGATCCCAGCACCTTTGTCGTCCTCCCCTACGTCCCGCACAGTGCCATGATGCTCTGTGATATGCTCACCCTGGAGCGCCAACCCTGGGAGACTTGCCCGCGGAGCTTCCTGAAGCGCATGGTGGCCAAGGCGGAGCAGATGGGTATGGTCATGCAGGCAGCCGTAGAACACGAATTTTATCTGGCACGTGCTACGCCCAGCGGTTATGAGCCTTTCGATCGGAGCCTGTGCTATAGCAGCGTTGGTTTCGATGCTTCAGCTCGCATCATAGATGATGTTATTGCCGCCCTCGAACAGCAGGGCATCCAGGTGGAGCAGTTTATGCCTGAGCTCGGCCCTGGCCAGCAGGAACTCTCGATCCACCACGCCGAGGCTCTCCGCGCTGCAGATAACGCGCTGCTGGTGCGTGAGACCGTGCGTGGTGTGGCCCTCCAGCACGACGTCGTCGCCTCGTTTGCGGCCAAGCCCTTCCCGGATCAGGCTGGCAGTGGTGCGCACATCCATTGCAGCCTCTGGGGGGCCCCCCATGCGCCCCATGCTGGCGCGAACCTGCTGTTTGACCCTAAGGAACGAGGCGGCTTGTGTCAGACAGGCCTCCACTTCATTGGCGGTGTG
>JBMDXC010000162.1:0-14757 GCA_048594805.1 Candidatus Entotheonellaceae bacterium
CAAGGTGAACTTATAGATGACGCAGAACATGGTGTGGGCTCCTCTCTGACGCCTCAATACAGGGTGTTGTATAGCATAGTGGAGAATGGTACCCTAGAGGGCAGCCCTTTCAACATGTGCCCTGATCAGGCTACATTGTCATCTCGTTAGCGCGATTTCCCATATCTCGCTCAGAGGTGACGACGATGTTGCTGGACACAATTTTTGCCCCCTTCGTCAAGGAGCGCCCGATCTGTGTGATGGCCCGGGCTGTCTTAGAGCGGCTTCTGGATGCGCAACGCGTGGATGATCTGTTTGCCCGCACTGCCGAGCGCCAATATACCCGCGAGTGACTGTTTTCCTCCTTGGTGCAGCTGATGAGTGAGGTCGTGCTCGGGGTGCATCCCACCGTCCATGCCGCCTATCAGGCCAACAAAGAGGCGATTGGGGTGTCGACTACCGCCCTGTACAACAAGCTTGATCGCGTCGAAACGGGGGTCTCCGCTGCCCTCGTGCGGGACTCGGCTGCGCTCGCCGAGCCCGTGGTCAAAGCGTTGCGGGCCAGTCACCCCCGGTGGTGACCGGGCTATCAGATCAAGGTGCTCGATGGCCATCATTTGTCCTCGACGGAGCATCGCCGCAAGGAACTGCGCTCCACCTGGGCGGCCCCCTTGCCTGGCCAAGCCTTGGTGGTCCTCGACCAGCAACGCATGTTGATTACCGACGTGTTTCTGCACGAGGATGGCCAGGCCCAGGAGCGTCGCTTGCTCACGCAGGTGCTCCAGCACGTTGAGGAGGATCAACTCTGGATCGAGGATCGCAACTTTTGCACCCTGGGGCTAATGTTTGGCATCGCGCGCCGGGGCGCCGCGTTCGTCGTCCGTCAGCACGGCCAGTTGCACGGCGAGCTCCTGGGCCGTGCCACCCGTAAGGGCACCACCCGTAGTGGCCCGGTGTACGAACAACTGCTCCTCGTGCGCGATCCTGCTAGTGGTGAGACCATGCGGGTGCGTCGCATCACGCTCAAGCTGACGGAGCCGACCCGCGATGGGGACACGGAACTGCACATCCTCTCCAATGTGCCGCTCCCCAGGGCGTCTGCCGCGCACCTGGCGCGGCTCTACGGCAAGCGGTGGAGCATCGAGACCGCCTTTTTTGAGAGCACCACTACCCTCGCATGCGAGATCAATACGTTGGGCTATCCCAAGGCGGCGTTGTTTACCTTTTGCCTGGCGTTGTTGGCCTACAACGCGGTATCGCTGATCAAAGCCGCCCTGCGTCGTGCCCACGGCCGCCAGCAGGTCAATGACGAGGTTTCGGGCTATTATCTGTCCTGAGAAATTGGCCGCACCTACGACGGCATGATGATTGCGATTCCCGCGCCACATTGGGCGCTCTTTCGCGCACTCTCGGACAAGGCGTTTGCCGACGCGTTGCATGAGGTGGCGTCCTCGGTGCGTCTGGCGCGATATCAGAAGCACCCGCGTGGTCCCAAGAAGAAGCCCCCTGAGCGCGCCGCGTATCAGAACGGCAAGCACGTCTCGACCGCCAAGCTTCTAGCACAAAGATGACCATGTTGAAAGGGCTGGCTCAAATGGGCTTGAAGGCAAGTATTTCACCACCTCTGCTCAGCAGGCTGCAAGGTATGCGCGAGAGGCAGTGAAAGCTTTTGGTGATGCTTCATACACTATTGTGCAGGCACATGCCCCACAAAGCCTTCTTGAGACACCGGGGATGTCTGCAACGATAGAAAAAGGGATTCAGGCGTATCATATTCCCAATCAGGCGCTTCCCGGATTACGACCTGAAATCCTCAACTACTCCCCTATTCCATAGGAACAGCTATGAAAACCGTCCTCGCAAAGTTGCAATTATTACCGACCACCAAAGGAGGTAGGAGCACTCCTCTTGTGCCAGCGAGGGATTTTGGCTGTCCGGTCTTCTTCAAGGACGTCCCAGGTTTAACGGAGCATGGCTACGACTGCCGTTTTCTCATCCGAACCTTTGGCAAAATCATCCACCCGGGTGAGACGGTATGGAATGTTCCTCTTGCTTTTCTGTCGCCAGAAGAAGTACTGCCGCACGTCAAGATTGGAACGAAATTCGCTCTCTGGGAAAGCGGCTGGATTGGTGAAGGGGAGATTACGGCGATCAACGAGTAATTCCTTGATTCTGTGGGGGAGAGGCCATCAAGGCCGTGATAGCCCTTCACCATGTTGTGAAGCGGCAGCGGCTCGGTCGTGCCAAACGCAGAATACCGGAGCTTCTTTTCGCCGGCTGATGCTATGGAAGCAACAAAAAGCTAGCATGCTCGCTGCAGCTCTTGCAGCAAGAGGGCGGCGGCCGGGAGCTCGGGGGTATCAAACCCCTCGGTCAACCAGCCATAGACGTCGGCCAGCGGCTGCCGTGCTTCGGCCTGTTGGCCGTGCTGCTGCCACAGCCGGCTCAGGCTCACGGCGGCCGCAGTTCCAGCGACTTCGCCTGCTGACGGCGAGCAATATCGAGTGCCTGGCGCCGTAGTGTTCGATGCAATGCCGAGCACTGGAAGCAGCATCGACAGCGATATTATTAGCCATTCACGGAACGGATGCAGGTGTTTGGTCCCCATCTGGGGATGCCTTTACCCGTCCGATGGGGGAAGGGTTATTTGAGGTCCGTGCCAAAGGCAGAGAAGGCATTGGCCGCGCGTTGTTGTGCACCGCTGCTGGCCAGATGATTATGATCCTCCAGGCCTTCATCAAGAAGACCCAGAAGACACCGCAGAGCCCTGGTGAGTGCCCGTCAGTAAGCGGAGTTGACGCAAATGGAAGTGGCCGAGCGCATGGGCACCAAGACGCCAGCAGTGGCGCGCCTCGAGGCAGGTGGGGGGCGTCAGCACCATGCGCCCTCCCTAGCGACATTACGGAAGTATGCCGCTTCAGTGGGGTGCCGTTTGGAAGTCAAACTTATTCCCCTCTCTACCGCTCCTCAGCAAGAGCGAAGGAAGCTAGTGGGAACAAACGACCGAAGCAGAGACTGTCTCACTCCCCAGCCCAGTGAAACGTGCTCAGCCGAACACTTATGAGGACTCCCTTTGTCAAGAGACAAACTACTCCCTTGAGCGGTTTTTTGTTGTTTTTTCCGCCTTTCAGGTCTTGGCGTGATCAGCATCCGGGGGCATGTGCTGACGTGATTTCCGTGCACGGCTGCCAACGCTGTGGGGCGGCACCACACACGTCTTGAGGTTCTATCATCACTGCGGTGACGAGTGCAGAGCCGCATTGCGGTGAGCCTCTGCGACCGAGCAATGATACCGTCCCCTCATACTGTCCTACGCAAAAGGCTGGCTGAGTCTCGGAAGCTCGCCAGTGAGGCTCAGGCTCGGGGGAGGGGCAGTACACGCTACCCTGAGGCGGTCAAACGCCGCTTCTCTAAGAGCCAGAGCGCGTGTCCAATCCAAGCGCAGGGCGCAGGGATATGGGGCCTAGACGGACTGCCGCGTTCTAAGACGTAGCCCTTTTCGGCTTCATGGCCGTTGGGTACAGGCTCATCCTTTCAGTGTCGAGTTCGGCGCCGGGCTCACCCGCTCTGCTCCCTTAGGTGCATAGGAATTGCTCCAGATCAAAGGCTGTTTGGCGTGTCAGCATGCCATAGACCGCCCGGGCGAGTTTGTGAGCGAAGATACTCAGGGCTTGGCCTTTGTCATGCTTTTTCTCCAACCTGGCCAGATACTTTTGCCCGGGCTCGTTCCCGCGTAGGAACAGCGTGGCGGCTTCAGAAAAGGCCCATTTGAGGTGTGCGTTGCCAATCGTGTTCCCAGATGTACCCAAGCGTTTGCCCCCGGATGCTTTCGCACATTTGACGAGGCGACAATACGACGCAAAATCCTGCACCCGTGGAAAGCGATCGATCTGGTGAATTTCGTAGAGCAAGACGAGGCTCAGGATTTTGCCAATGCCCGGGACGGTTTGTAAGAGGTACAGGGTCTGGGCATCGTGTTGCTTCGCCGTTGTGAGGATAAAGAGTTCAAGATCGTTCAGCATCTGATCATAAGAGGGGATGAGAGCGAGGTCGACCGCAATGGTCTTGTGCACGGCGACATCCTCAAAACGCCCGGCTACCCCTGCACGGTTGGCTTTGTAGGCAAGCTTCTGGCCGATCTCGGGCAGGTTATACTGGCTGTTGGTATTGTGCACATGCGCTAAAAGTTCCGCGCGTTTGCGCCTCAGGTGCGTGCGGCGTCGGAGCAGATCGCGGGTGGGGCGCATCTCCGCCGGATAGACATAGGCTTGTGGAAGCATGCCGCCGCGGAGTAGCGCCGCAATCTTTTGGGCATCGATCTTGTCGTTTTTGGCCTTGACGCCGTGCATGGCTTTCATATAGAAAGCATGCCCCAACACGAAGGGGATGCCTTCTGCGGCACATAAGGCGGCGAGCCAGTACCAGGTGAAGAGACACTCGACGGCCACTACCAAGCCGTCACGATAGGGCGCCACAGCCTGGAGAAACGGTTCAGGCGCGCTCTCATGTTGCGGTGGAGCAGCATTTCGCCATCGTGGCTCACGACCCTCTCCCCTTCTGCCCCTCTGCTTTAGTGGTTCGCCAGTGGGATTGTCGCTGTCACACAGGGCTGATTCCCGTGTGTGGCAGTGGTGTGGCCCTTGCCGGTGGTATCTTCAACTAAACGGGCATCGCCGGGGCCAAAGATATGCTTGGAACCGTCGCCCAGGCCGATCTCGAGCTGGCCAGAGAGGATGATGACGAACTGGCGACGCGGGGCTGGATGCCAGTCCTGAAATCTCCCTGGGGGCTGGCTACGAAAGGTAATGTTCGTGGTTGCCAGACCAGCGGTCCAGTCCGATGCCTTGGCCAGGTCGATGGTCTCGATGTGGGATTGACCGTCTGCACCAGTGTAAAGCCGAAATGTACCCATGGGTGCTCCTCTCTTGCTCTCTCGTGTTACTATTTTGCCAGGCGCTGAGCCTCAATACGGACGGCCCAGGGCTTGAGAATAGCATACAACGTATCATTAATCGGCGTTGGCACTCCAACTTCACGGGCCAGACGTACCACTGTCCCGGTAATCCCGTCGAGTTCCACGCGATTTCCCGCTAAAAAATCTTTCGCGAGTGAGGCGCGTCCAGTGCCTGGGAATTGGTCGAGCGCCGCCATTGCCCAGGGAAGCGAGTCCTCCATAATCGGGGCACCGCGCGCCCGCCCCACTGCCAGGACTTCCTCGATAGCCCTTTGAATAATCGCGCGCGTTTCCGGAATGGAGCGCATCTCCTGGTAGTCACTGTTCGTCGCCACACAGACGGCGGCGGAACCGGCAATATAGGCAAATTTCTTCCACAGCATCCCTGGCATATTTTCGTGGAGTTCCACACGCCAACCTGCTTCGCGCAAGACGTGCAGCCAGCGCTGCGCCCGCGGCGTGATGCCAGGCGTCATTTCCCCGAAAGCTGCGGCCCCTGGCCCAGCCTGCGTCACTACCCCCGGCTCTTTGATCCGACCTTCCATATATGCCGAGCCAATCAGGATGCGCGGGGCACCGTAGACTGCGGCGAGTTGCTCACCATTATCGATGCCGTTTTGCAACGTGAGCACGATGGTATCGTCTCCCAGGAGCGGCGCAGTGGCTGCCAGGGCTGCTGCATTGTCATACATCTTGACCGTGAATAACACCAGATCCTGCGGCCCAGCCTGGGCAGTATCGCCCACGGCCCGACCTGGTACGGTAAAGGTTCCATCGAGCGTGCTTTCGACCCGCAGACCGTGCTGCTGGATGGCAGCCAGATGCGCTCCCCGCGCCACAAATGTCACATCATGGCCAGCGCGTGCCAGCAATGCACCAAAGTAACCACCCACTCCTCCTGCCCCCATCACCGCGATACGCATCATTCTATCTCCCATGGGGGATCCTCGCCACCCCCCTCTCCTGAAGGGCTCTACAGTACACAGTGTATACGACTGCTGCAGGAGAGACAACAGGTGCTCCAGACTCCCTCGCCCCACAGGGAGGAAACGTCGCGGCGATCACCGTTGACGCCAATGCGCCGGCCAGGTACTCTACACGCCATGGCGTGCTGGCAAGCATCTGCGGAGGAGAGGGACGAACCTCATGCAACATATTACGGCGATTGGTTTTGACCTGTTTGAGACGCTCGTTACGGTGGACAACCTGCGGCGCGAGGAAGCCGTGGGGCGACTACTGCAGAGCCTGAAGCGTAGCGGTTTGGCGATTGCCGACGAGACCTTTTCTCCGATTTACCGCGCCGCCGCCAAGCGGTTTATGCAGGCGGCACAGCACGACGGCAAGGAGACGCACAATCGCTTCTGGGTCAGCACCGCCCTGCAGGAGCTCGGATACGATGTCCACCCCGATGATCCGCGTATTGCCCTGGCAGTCGAGACGTATTTTAGCGCGTTCATTGATTATGCTGCGCCCATCCCTGGAACGGTGGAAATGCTTGCTGCCCTCAAGAGGAAATATCGCCTCGGTCTCCTGTCCAACCTGACGCATGCGCCAGCCGCCCTCTGCATCATTGCCAAGCTGGGCATGGCCTCATTTTTCGATGCGGTCGTGGTGTCTGGGCAACTCGGGTACCGCAAACCGCATCCAAGGGTTTTTCTTGCATTGCTCGAGCAATTAGGCACCCCCAAGGAGCAGACGGCCTTTGTGGGCGACAACCTGGAGGCGGATATCCACGGCGCCCGACAGATGGGCCTCCAACCTATATGGATGACCTATGTGCAGTCTCGGCAGGCATTCGCGGCGCTGGGGCCTGCCGACCCGCAGCCTCCTGCCACGCCCAGCATCCCCACCATCACCAACTGGCACGATCTTTTAGCGCTTCTCGCTGGAGCATAGCCGGGATGGGAGTGCGGTGGCACGGTGGTACGGAGAGGTGAGCGATGCCCAAACCCATGCACCTGGCCCAGTACCTGATGCATAGCCCGACGTACCATAGCCTGGCCATGTGGCGCCATCCGCGTACGGATCGCAGTTACGACTGGCGGCGGCCCGAACTTTACCAGCACATTGCCCGGGTGTGCGAACGTGGCAAGCTCGACATGGTCTTCTTCGCTGATTTTCACTATATCTTCGATGCCTACCAGGGCTCCCCGGCCATGGCGCTACAGTACGCCACCCAGACTCCTATGCATGACCCGGTGCCCCTACTCTCCTGGATGGCTGCGGCCACCTCGCGCATTGGTCTGGCCACGACCTTTGCCGTCAGTCAGCAGCATCCCTACTACGTTGCTCGTCTCTTCGCGACGCTCGATCACCTGTCGCGTGGGCGAGTGGGCTGGAATGTCGTGACGTTTACCAATCGTCATGAGACCATGCAGGGCTATGACGAACCCCAGGAGCACGACCAGCGCTACGATCGCGCTGACGAGTTTCTCGAAGTCTGCTACAGGCTATGGCAGAGCTGGGACGACGACGCCCTGGTCATGGACCGCGAGGCTGGGATCTTTGCTGATCCCACAAAAATCCATCGTATCGACCATGTGGGGCGGTTCTTTCGTTCGCGTGGCCCTCTGCACGCAACCCCTTCCCCGCAGCGCCGTCCCGTGATTATCCAAGCTGGGGCATCGGGACGTGGACGGGACTTCGCAGCCAGGCATGCGGAAGTCATTTTTGCTATTCAGCCGTTTGTGGAAGGCGCCGCGGCCTATTACGCCGATGTGAAAGAGCGCCTGGTGCAAGGCGGGCGCCATCCTGATGACTGCAAGATCCTGTTCGGCGTGCAACCGTTTGTAGCGGAGACCGCGCAAGCCGCTAGAGACAAACAGGCCCTGCATAACAGTCTGGTATCGCTGGAAGGCGCCGTCGTGCATCTGTCCGGCAGTCTCGGCTTCGATTTCTCCCAGACGTCTCTCGATACGATTATCGAGCCCTTTGAGGCGTCGCACTCCCAGGGCATCGTCGACATGTACACGCGCGTCGCTGGCAGGCGGCTGACCTTACGTGAAATGGCCCAGATGCACGGTCAGAGTGTCGGTTTCCCGCAGATCGTGGGCACACCCGAGCAGGTGGCCGACCAACTTGAAGCGTACTACCAGCAGGCCGGTGGTGATGGCTTTATGCTTACGATGCCCTACACGCCGGGGGCCATTGAGGAATTCGTGGCGCTGGTCATTCCCGTGCTGCAGAAGCGGGGGCTCTTTCGTACAGAGTACAGGGGGGAGACGCTACGAGAGATTTTACGTCATGTAGACTGAGCAGCGGTTGCTGCCGTGCACCGGCTCACATCTCTTCTGCTGTGCACCGTTCCAACACCTGCCGGATCACTCGAGCCCATTCATGGGCCATGACGGGTTTCAGGAGGAGAGCATCAACCCTGAGCGCCCGGAGCTGCTCCGGCGTTACAGGATAACTGAAGCCGGTACACAGGATGATGGGGATGTCTGGTCTGATCTGACGTAGCGCATGGACAAGTGCTTCGCCAGTAAGCGCGGGCATTGTGCGGTCGGTAACCACCAGGTCGAAAGCGTCTGGTGCAGTACGAAAGGTCGCCAGCGCCTCAGAGCTGCTGGCACAGACCACGACCTGGTAGCCTAAACGTTGGAGCGTCGCCCGTCCTACGTGCACGAGAGCAGCCTCATCATCGACAAACAAAATCCGTTCGTGCCCACCGACCACTGGCTCCCGTGTGGGGAGAGCGGCGGTGCCAGAGCTGTCATGCCGAGGCAGGTGGACGATAAACGTACTGCCCTGCCCTGGAGTACTCTCCACGGTAATCGCACCCCCGTGATTGGTAATGATACTATGCACAACTGCCAGGCCCATGCCTGTCCCTTCGCCCATGCTCTTGGTGGTGAAGAAGGGCTCGAGGATGCGCTCCAGGATCTCGGGCTCCATGCCATGGCCGGTATCCTGGACCGTCAGCCGCACATACGATCCTGCCTTGAGGTCTGGCGAGATGGCGGGAGCGTCCCCCCCTACCTCAATAGCTTCGAGACGTACCTCGATCACACCACCGACCTCGCGCATGGCATGGGCCGCGTTGGTACAGAGGTTAATCAACACCTGCTGTATCTGGGTAGGGTCTGCCAGAACAGCCCCAGCGTTCCGGTCAATGATGGGTCGTATGGTAATGATGGAGGGCAAGGCCGCGCGCAGCAACACCAGTGCTTCTTCGACCAACCAATGCAGCGGGATGGAGGTGCGAGTGCGTTCGGTTTGACGACAAAAAGCCAGGATCTGTTGGACCAGGTCTCTGGCCCGCCGCCCAGCGGTGAGTGTGCCTTGCAGATCATGCCACACTGTGCTGCCTTGCTCCACATCGCCCAAGGCCAATTCAGTATAGCCGAGGATGGCTGACAAAATGTTGTTGAAATCGTGAGCAATACCCCCCGCGAGTGTACCGATAGCTTGCATCTTCTGGGCTTGGCGCAGTTGAGTTTCGAGGCGTTTCCGTTCCATCTCAGTGACTGCGCGGAAGCGTTCCTCACTCTGGCGCACTTGCGTGAACAGAGCGGCATGCTCCAGGGCCGTCGCTGCCAAGTTGGTCAGGATACTCAGCGCTTTCATTTGCCCCAGTGTGAAGGGACGCCGCCGCCGGGCCATACTGACACTCAAAATCCCCAGCAGTTTGTCCCCCGCGACCATGGGAAGTACAAGGGTGGTGCAATCCGCTCGGATGTGCTGTGGTGCAAAGGGCAGGTCACTGACGGCACCGGGCACCATGAGGGGTTCACGGTGACATGCTACCCAGCCCATAACGCCATGCGCCATAGACACGCGCATGCCTAACAGCGTCTCCTGGTTTTTGCCCTGTATCACAGCAATGTACAGATCTTCACCCTCAGGAGTTGGAAGCATGATGGCCGCTTCAGCACCATTAACCTGTTGCAGTGCTCCATCGACCGCTTTGCGCAAAATCGTATTTGTATCGAGCGCGTAGGCGATCGTCTGGCCCAGTTCATACATCGACACTGTCTCACGCAGTTCCACATTTTCCATGCGCAACTTACGCACTTGCAAGGCGCGCGCCAGCACGGGGAGTAACGCATGGAGCCTGCAAGGCTTGCGCACATAATCGAAGGCCCCGACCTTCATCGCGTCCACCGCGCTCCGAGTAGTGCCCTGCCCCGTCATGATAATGCCCATGAGGTGTGGGTCGATCTCTAGTGCTGCGCGTAGCAACGCAATGCCGTCCATCTCGGGCATCATCAAGTCGCACACCAGCAAATCAACGTCCTGCTCCTGTAAGAGCGCCAGTGCCTCGTGCGCCGACGTCCGCCCCAATGCCTGGTAGCCCTGATCCGTGAGCGACTCGCATAATGCCGTCATCAACTCGACTTCATCATCCACGATCAACACGCGTCCCAAACTGGGAGCTATCATGGGGGCTTACCTCCCTGACTAATGGGATTTCAGGGGATGCTCACGGATATCCCACCTCTGCGAAACTCTGCAGCTTGCACGACCACCTGCGTTCTCGTTGACATGTCCCATTTGAGCCATCGGTGTGCGGCACTCTCAGGCGTATCGTCGTGGCCTGTCCAACCTTGCCGCTCGCGCTCTCGCCGGTGGCTAGCGCTTCTCGTCCTGTGATATCACTGGCCAGTTGAGCATATCCAACCCCTGGCACAACCTGGTCTCCAGCCATTGCTGTATCGAGCTTGAAGCCCTGCGGGTCACCAGTGAGCAGGTCTATGTAGAGGTCCACTGTAGATGGCTCGTCATTGACAATAAGGATACGAATATATGCAGCGGACCTTGGATAGACAGACAGGCCATACTGTCGGCGGAAGCGCGGCAGCTCCTCGAGTTCTACGCGACAGTGTCCCGCCGGAGTCCTGCAGACCAGGAGCCATCCGCCTCGAATGCAATGCTTCAGGGCAGAGATCGAGATCTGACAGTGATGAGCAACCTGTGCAGTGGGCACGCATAACCGGTCAGTACACTTGCGTATTTGTTCCATTTTTCTCTATTTTTTCATTGTTGCACCACGAGACCTGTATTTGTAACCTATTATCTAATGGCTGTCAACATAATCGAGACTGATGATGGCAGAGAACCATATCCATAGACTGTTCAGGACTACAGCTAGAGAGGAAGTACGCAATATGCTGCTAGAGTTAGAGCTGGGATGGCTGCGGATGGCCCTGGCCTTTACCAGTAGCAGCTCCTGGATACCCACAGGCGCAGGCATGAAGACGGTTGGTGGGGCAACCGCAAGCTCAACCACAGGAGCGCACAGGCTCACAGGGCGCTTGTGCCTCGATCACCCCACACTGCCCTTAGGGGAGGCTGACGCGGGAGCACACTAGCGGAAGACTTCAGCTACATAGATCTCTGCCCCCTGCTTTTTGAACTCCTCGGCCTTCTCGCGCATGCCCGTTTCGAGCGCCTTGGCGTCATCGAGCCCCTTCTGTGCCGCGTATTCGCGCACGTCCTGCGTGATCTTCATGGAGCAGAAGTGCGGACCACACATGGAGCAGAAATGGGCCAGTTTGGCGCCCTCAGCGGGCAGGGTTTCGTCGTGGAATTCCTGCGCCGTCTCAGGGTCCAGGGAGAGGTTGAACTGGTCGGCCCAGCGAAACTCGAAGCGCGCTTTACTCAGGGTATCATCCCAGATGCGGGCCGTGGGGTGGCCCTTGGCAAGGTCAGCGGCATGCGCGGCAATCTTGTAGGCGATGACGCCATCCTTAACGTCTTTCTTGTTGGGCAGACCGAGATGCTCTTTCGGGGTGACGTAGCACAGCATGGCGGTACCGAACCAGCCAATCATCGCCGCACCAATGGCCGAGGTAATGTGGTCATAGCCCGGAGCAATGTCCGTCGTCAAGGGCCCGAGAGTGTAGAACGGCGCCTCATGGCAGATGGTGAGCTGCTTGTCCATGTTCTCCTTGATTAGGTGCATGGGCACGTGCCCAGGGCCTTCAATCATCACCTGGCAATCATACTCCCAGGCAATCGTGGTCAGCTCGCCAAGCGTTTCGAGCTCGGCGAACTGCGCCTCATCATTGGCGTCGGCTGTGCTACCAGGGCGGAGTCCATCGCCGAGCGAGAAGCTCACATCGTACGCCGCCATGATTTCACAGATGTCACGAAAGTGGGTATAGAGAAAGCTCTCCTGGTGGTGTGCCAGGCACCATTTGGCCATGATGGAACCGCCACGCGACACAATACCCGTGACGCGCTTGGCGGTCAGGGGAATGTAGCGCAAGAGCACGCCAGCGTGGATCGTGAAGTAATCGACCCCCTGCTCGGCCTGCTCAATCAACGTATCCCGATAGATCTCCCAGGTGAGTTCCTCAGCCTTACCACCTACCTTCTCCAGGGCCTGATAAATCGGCACAGTGCCAATTGGCACGGGCGAGTTGCGCAGGATCCACTCACGCGTCTCGTGGATATGCTTGCCGGTGGACAAGTCCATGACCGTATCGGCTCCCCAGCGCGTCGACCAGGTCATTTTTTCGACCTCTTCGTCGACCGTGGACGTAACCGCTGAGTTGCCGATGTTGGCGTTGATCTTCACTAGAAACTGCCGCCCGATGATCATGGGCTCGGTCTCGGGATGGTTGATATTGGCGGGGATGATCGCCCGCCCGCGTGCCACCTCATCACGCACATGCTCCGGCGTGACGCCCTCGCGGATGGCGATGAACTCCATCTCAGGAGTAATCTCGCCACGTCGCGCGTAGTGCATCTGGGTGACGCGGTGGCCAGACCGGGCGCGCAGGGGCTTCCTGGGCGACGGGAAGCGGATGGGGTCCAGCGTCGGGTCGGCCTCACGCTGCTTACGATACAGCGAGGAAGGTGCGGGCAGTTCCTCGACATCGCCACGCCCCAGAATCCACCCGAGGCGCTGCGCTGGTAACCCCTGGTGCAGATTAGGGGTAAAGGTCGGATCCGTATACGGCCCGCTGGTATCATAGAGCCGTATGGGCGGATTGGCCTCCACCTGACCAGTGGGGGTCCTGGTGGCGCTCAACGTCACCTCGCGCATGGGTATACGCATCTCGGGTGTGCTGCCCAGCACATACACCTTACGTGAGCCCAACTGGCTGGCCTCAGCCCCATTCCCGCGTGCACGGTGACGCTGCGTCCCATTGGTTTCGGTCGTTGGCATGGTCATTGCCATACTCCTTCTCTAGAGAGTGGCCGACAAAAAAAATACCGCTGGTATTTCCAGCGGCATCAAAACACTCATCTCATCTCCTCCCTACGCTGGTATTATCCAGGTCAGGTTCATCCGGTCGGCGACACGGTAGCCGCCCTCTCAGCCCAGTTGCCCGAGCTCCCGTGTTCATCTTTGTACCGGACTTTACACCTGTGCGCAGGTCATTGTCAACCCCATGCCTTGCGTGCTCGCAAGGTTAGTTGTATAAGGGCAGTGGGTGTCCACGACTGGTATGGCAACTCTTTGGAGGACGTGAAACGTGGCGGCAAACACGGACCAATTACGAGCAGCCGACTTGATTACAGCCATCAAAAGCGCTGGTATTCGCTTCATCGTCGCCCTCCCCGACCGTACGACGAGCGAGCATCTGTTAAAGCCTATGCTTACAGATCCTGAGCTGCGCGTAGTGCAGGTTTGCAAAGAAGATGAAGGCGTATCGATCTGCAGTGGCCTCTATGCTGCTGGGCAGCGCACACTCCTGCTTATGCAACATACTGGTCTGCTGGATTCCATCAATGCGCTGCGCGGCGTTGCTGTGGAAGGCCAAAACCCTGTCTGCATGATGGTTGGCCTCCTGAGTAAGGAGCCTGGCGTGCTCCCCACGCAATCTAAACGCTATGGCATCAGGATCGTTGAACCTGTCCTGGATGCCATGCAGATTGCGCATCATCTGATCGAAGCGCCTGATGACGTTGAGAAGGTTGTCCCGGCCATTGAAGCGGCCTATGCTCGTTCTATGCCGGTCGTCATGTTAATAGGAAGGGAGCCACGCTAGCCATGATGAAGCGAGACCAATGTCTAAAAGTGCTGGCCCGTCACCGGACTAATGAAATCGTCGTGGCTGTCTACCAGGCGGCGCAAGAATGGCTCCATATCAGTCCCAGCGATCTGAACTACACTTTTACCGGCGCCATGGGGCAGGGCTCCTCGCATGCGCTGGGCATTGCCCTGGGCCGGCCTGACAAGCGCGTGGTGGTGCTCGATGGCGACGGCAGCCTGCTGATGAATCTGGGGACACTCGTGACCATCGCCTGTGCCGCTCCCAAGAACCTGGTCCACTGCCTGTGTCAGAACGGTACCTACGAAACCAACGGGGCTGTAGACATTCCGGGCCGTGGCAAGGTCAGCTTTCCAGGTCTGGCACGCGAGGCGGGGTATCCGAAAACGTATATGTTTGAGAGCCTGGACGAGTGGGAAGGCACCGTGGATGGTATCTTACAGGAGGATGGCCCGATCTTCGTCGATCTCCATGTTGAGCCAGGCGAACCATATCCAGAAGACTTCCGACGCCTATATGACATCGAGTATCGCGAGCGCTTTCGCCGCGCCTTGGCGAATGCGTGACAAACACGCCACAAAGCGATATATCAGCAGCCACGCTGGACGATTGTCTCAGGCGAGAAGTACACGGTCATAGACATCTTGCAGCGCGAGTGTGCAGTGTATGGATGCGAGGTTTGCAGTCTCTTCGAGGGCCCGAAAGTCAACCAGTAACCACTGCTTGTCGGCTTGTCGAATGTACTGCTCAATGCGGCAGTGATCTTGGGCAATGAGTAGATATTCGGTGAGTGAGTCTCTGAGTCGATATCCCTGGGCCTTCACACCTCGATCGCGGAATTCTGTTGATTGTGATAGGACTTCAATAACCAGGGTAGGA
>JBMDXC010000163.1:0-1883 GCA_048594805.1 Candidatus Entotheonellaceae bacterium
TCGACGCTGCTCTCATCCCAACATCCGAACAGTTCAGATACAGTTCGTTGCAGGGAATCTTCGATCGTCTTTTGGGTCGGTCGAATGAGCGGATTGAAATTAAATGAAGCTGGAGGTTGTGCTAATGCAAAACACACCGCATGTAGTCCCGTCAGCTCATTCATTTTCGCGTCAACCAGGTCGCCCTCATAAAAGAAAAGCTGGGCCGGTCCCTTGTCGTATTCAATGAGTAGTCGACCGGTCTTTCGTTGATGACGCAGGATGCCAACGAGATCAGAAATCGGATAGTCGTTCAGATGCCCGGTCAGAATTACGAAACGGCTGTTATACATTTTCGAACTCCTTCAAACCCGAATCACTAGTGCGCTGTGGCTACCGGCAGTAGCGTTCCTTTACAACTGAAGTCAACGTCGAGAAATGCTATTCGACAGCTTCGCCGCGAGTTTGGAATCTAGTCGCTGAAGGATCCGGTGTTCCTGAATCATGTCATTCGTTCTGCCTAACGCGACGTAAGTGCTGGCCAAACCGTAATGTGCTTTCGCCATGTTCGGGCTCAGCGCTACCGCTCGTTTAAATGCTTCCAGTGCCTCTCGGAACTTACCGGACCTGAAACTCACAAATCCGAGTCCGTAAAACGCCTCTGCAAGCTGTGGATTAAGTCTGACGGCTTCTTTAAATGCTTTCATCGCGTTCTTGTCTTTCTTAAGCGTGACGTACGCGTGGCCCAGGTTCATCTGAAATATCGCGGACCCGGGTTCCAGCCTTACGGACTCGAGGTACGCATCGATGGCGCCGGTTACGTCGCCGGCTTCAAACTTCTGGAGGCCGACCTGATAAATCTCGAAAGCCTGGGCCGTTGCGGAAATCGGCGTGGGCCCAGATGGCGCGGGGTTTAGTACGACCGCGTTCGCTGTAAACTCAGTCTCTGGTGTGGATGACGTCTTTTTGGGTTCAGGCTGACCACCAACGTTGACACCGACGGCGCTATCTTCCTGTTTCGCACCTTCGACTAACTTCCGTTCACCAGTAGCGACTGACGTTGAGGCAGAAGATGTTTCGACCTCCTCAGTTTTCGGCAGGGCGGTGGCAGGTCTTTCATGAGCGCCGTCGCCGTTCACTGCGGCAGTTTCACTAGCTGTTAACACTTGCGGGGTCGAGCGCGAGGCTAGTGCCGTTAGGGCGGACGCTCTTGAAATGCTCTCGTCGGTAGCACGTTGCTCGGTTTTTTGAGTTGGCGCCGTCGTCTCAGAGGATGTGATTTGAGAAGGGATGCTCGTCCGTGCAACCGAGCTTCCGTCAATTACGATCCCGGAATTCTTCCGCATCCGGGTCGCATTGGACACAAACTCGGCTGGTTGTTTGGTTTCTGTCGTTGGTGCCGAGGCTTCCGACGCAATTGCTTGAGGACGACTCTCGATGTAGTAGTAGGTAAGAGTTCGATAAGTGACTTCGATGGCTTCTCGCTTCGGCTGTCCATTCTCGATGAGAACCAGACTTGTAATCATCTTCGTCCAATTTCCCACCTCATCGAAGACATACTCGTAAGCCTCACGGGTTAGAACAGCACCGCGCTCATCGCGTAGAGTCTTCTCCACAACATTACCGCGTGGGTCATACTTGTATTCTTCTCGGCCAGCCACGGAATCGGGGATCGGGTACGAAACATTGTCGACTCTATTCCCTCTTATTCCGTAAGTCGTGATTTCTAACAGCTGTCGTGGGCCTTCGAATGGCTGGCCCTCCTTCAAATTGATTCTTGCATACTCCGTCTTGACGCGGCGCACTGCTCCGATCAGCCCATCCTGCTCCTTAGTGCTGTCTAAGACTTGGAGCGCAGGGCGCAACTGGGCTGTGGCCGGAGTGCTTTGTCCGTGAGTTATTGG
>JBMDXC010000164.1:0-3005 GCA_048594805.1 Candidatus Entotheonellaceae bacterium
CTACGTCATTTGTGACAGAACTTTTTGCCGACTACTTAGTTGAGACGTGGTCATAAATACACACAGCCGTGCCAGGCCTCGCCACAGCACGGCTGACCTCGTAGTATCTCTGTTACCACACATTGACACGACGGAGGTACAGAGATGCTACGACACCCGAGTATCCTTGTCAGCCTGGTTGTGCTTGTTGATCGGTTACCCTGGCCCCCGGAGCCGCCCAAGCGACCTCGCGGGCACCCCAAAACATCTTCGGATCGGCTCATCGTGAAAGCGTTAGTCATCATGATTATTCGCCGTCTCTATACGGCCTATGCCTTGTTGGCATTTCTCGACCAAGATGATCCGCTTCCCCAGCAATTGCGGCCCCTGCTGTGTGAACAGGGGCGTTTTCCCAGTCGCCGGACGTGGGAACGCCGGCTCGCCGCGTTGCCCCAGAGCTTGCCCGGGCTGATTGGCTGTATCGGACGCCATGTGGTCACGCTGCTGCAGCCGTGG
Source organism: Candidatus Entotheonellaceae bacterium (assembly GCA_048594805.1). Taxonomy (GTDB): domain Bacteria; phylum Tectomicrobia; class Entotheonellia; order Entotheonellales; family Entotheonellaceae; genus SXND01. The sequence goes on from JBMDXC010000164.1 coordinate 496, forward strand.
GCCACTGCGGGCCGTGCTGTAGCGTGCGATAGCACGCCCCTGGCCACTGGTGGGGGCGTGTGGCATAAAAAACATCGCGAGCAAGGCGTGGTGCCCCATAGCTCGATTGATACAGAGGCTGGATGGAGTAAGTCGGGCTGGCACGGGTGGTGGTATGGCTGGAAGTTGCATCTGGCAGTGACCGTGGGCACCCTGTGGATACCGCTGGCGGCGGAGCTGACCGTGGCCAATCGGGGGGACAACGAAGAGGCCCCGCTGTTGCTGGAGCAACTGCCCGCCGAGGTCCGCTACGTGCTGGGCGACACGCATTATAACACGCCCGAGCTGCGGCAGGAGTGTCACCGACGAGGCTGGGAGTTGGTCGCCACACGACGCGGGCCATACCCCCATCGCGATGGCGGCGTCGAAGTGCGCAAGGTCTTCCACAAACTGCGGTCACAAGCCATTGAGCCGTTCAACGGATTGTTCAAGAACGTCTTTGAGTGGCGCGTGAAAATGCCCGTCAAAGGCCTGCAGCGGTCGAAGTTGCTCGCGTTGGGCGCCGTCATCATCTATCAGTTGGTCTTGCTCTATCAGCATGAGCAAAATCTCTCTCTGGGCAAGGGCATCAAGCCCTTATTGAGGGCCGCGTGAATTATGACCACGTCTCAACTAGATGTCTGTTTCATAAGTCCGCTGCCAGTCATGCAGCGGCCCGCTCATACGGCCTGGGCGGATACAAGGCCCGTTCAAATCGTTTGGGCCGAGAGCTAAACCAGGCTCGTCCCTGACGCTGTTGACGACGCGTTTGGCTGAACGGCGTGGCCCGTACCAAGGGTTGCCCCGTATAGGTCCAACGATACGGATGAGCCTGATGGGTGTTATAGACTTCAAGATAGTCACACAGACGGGCTGCAAAGTTTTGAGCTGAACAGAAGTCGCCACGTTTTAAAAAGCGACGGGCCAAGACGCTAAACCACAGCTCAACTTGGTTGAGCCAGGAGCCATGTTTGGGTGTAAAGTGGAATACATGCTTATGCCTCGGATCACTCAAGAAAGCCCGTCGCTGTATACCTCGGCTGAGGTCTTTGGCAACAAAGGGCACCTTGCATAAGCGGGCGACCAGGCGGCAGACATCCAGGCTCCAGTGGGTGTTGAGATTATCCACTACCCAGTCGTAACGGTGCATGTCGGGCAGTTGCTGGATGACATGGGCCAGATGGGCGGCAAAATCGGCGCTGGTACGGGTCTGACCCAGATTCCACACGACCTGACCCGTCGGCACCACAAACGAGGCGATCAACACCCGTGTCCCATGACGAATATACTCGTGCTCGCGTTTCTCCGGTTTACCCGGTTCCATCGGTTGCGTGGGGTATTTGCGCTCAAGAATCTGCATGCCGGTCTTTTCATCGCTGCAAATGACCAAGCGGCCCTGCTCCAAGAAACGTTGGGCATTGAAGTATAAGGAACAAATGTCATGCGCTTTGGTTTCAAAGTCCGCGTCGTGGCTGTTGAGCCAATAGACACTGCGATGGGGTTTGAGGTCTGCCTCATCGAGAATGCGCCAGATACTCGACCGACTCATGGGCCAGGTTCGACGCTGAAACAAGGCGGCGACGAGGTCGTCGAGACTCCAGCGTGTGGCTGGGCAGTAGGACGTGGCAGGTTTACAGGTGGCCATCGACATCACATCCAGACGTTGGGAGGGGGGAAAAGCGCCGGGGGCGACCCGGGCGCGGCGCATCCTGAAGGCCGTTGAGGCCGTCCTGAAGATAGCGACTGCGCCACCGGCCAACAGTATGGCGGTTACAGTGGAGCTCCTGGGCCACCTGAAGATTCGACGGGCGCTCTGGCGCTGCGGCCCGCAGGATCAACTGACAACGAAAGGCCAAAGCTTGTGGGGTGGAATGGGCGCGCACGATCGATTCCAAACGGGACTGTTCATCGCCAGTCAAGGTCACTTGGGGCGCACGAGGAACGGGCATGGTCCAACTCCTTATCACCAGAGAGAGATATCATGACAATGCCCCTCATTCTACATCTTCTCTACGCCAAAATGTACTGGCGTAGGATTTACGAAATGGACATCTAGTACTGCATACGGCTAATGGCCCCGCCAGTTTGGCGGGGTACGTCATCAGTTCGTCGCGTCGTCTGGCCTTTCCTACCACGATGGCATGGATGACACGCTGCGACATATCGAGAGCGCTACTGATTCACAACACGCACTGGAATGCTGACACTCACTCGTTCGCACCGTAGGGATACACACATGGAATACCGCCAGCTCGGCAATGCAGGGGTACGCGTCTCTATCATTGGCTTAGGCACGAACCGTTTTGGGTCGACTGCGCTCCCACAGACAGAGGTCAATAGAATCATTGATGCCGCACGAGATCTGGGGATCAACTTTATTGACACGGCCAATACGTACACGCAAGGTCGGTCAGAAGAAACCTTAGGCCAGGCGCTCAAGGGACGGTGGGAAAAATTTGTCGTGGCGAGCAAATTTGTCCTGCCTATGGGTC
>JBMDXC010000165.1:0-14586 GCA_048594805.1 Candidatus Entotheonellaceae bacterium
CAACGTCTCACAGACAAACTCTTTCCTGAGTTGCTACCCGGCTCGCGCGCGGCGCGCCGCCTACCTATTGGTTTGGAAGAAACCATTGCGAGCCTGCAGCACGACGATTTCGTGGCTTATTATACGACCTGGTACCACCCCAAGAAGGTGACCATCCTGGCGGTCGGCGATGCCCCGGCAGAAGCCATCGTGGAGGCGATTACGAAAAATTTTGCGGCCTGGACGCCCGCCCAGGCCACACCACCGGATAAGGGCACGGGCATTCAACCATACGACGCCACACTCTCTCTCGTTGTGACCGACCCAGAACTGACTACGTCCAGTATCGAAGCGCTGGCCTTGCGTCCACGCACCCCCGCAAAAACCGTGGCTGATGTGCGGCGCCAACTGGTCGAACGGCTCGGAGTGTGGATGCTCAACCGACGTATAGAACAACGTATTCGTGAGGGTACGGCGCCGTACCAGAGAGCCAGTGTAAGCCAGGGTGTGTTTCTGGGGGCGACCGAACAGCTCAACGCCAGCGCCGAGGCCGCTCCTGCCGCTTGGACTGAGGCTCTGACAGGGCTCATCACCGATGTGCAGCAGGCTCGCCTGCACGGCTTCACAGACCAGGAACTCGGGATAGCCAAAAGAGCCATCGTGGCCACCACTGAGCATATGGCCCAGACAGAATCTACGCAGGATGCGCTGGTGTTCATGCGGGCGATGAATCGGGCCCTCTCCCTTGGGGAACGCCCCCTGTCGGCAGCCCAGCAGGTAGCATTGCTGCGACAACTGTTGCCTGACATCACCAGGGCAGAGGTCGCTGCGACGTTTGCCGCAAATTTTGCTCCCGAGCACCGCGCCTACGTGCTCTCTCTGCCAGAGCAGGCTGGCGTGGCGCCCCCTAGCCGTGATGAGCTACGCCAGGTCGTGGAGACGGTGCTGGCCCAGCCTGTGGCCCCCTGGCAGAGTAAAGAACGGCCTACTGCCTTGTTAGAGACTCCGCCCCAGCCTGGTACTCTTGTCGAGCAGACCCGCTTTGCACCGCTACAAATCACCCAGGTGACCTTGAGCAACAACGTGCGTGTGCACTATCGCTTCATGGATTTTAAGAAGGATGAGGTCACTGTGCTCATCACCTTGGCTGGGGGTGCCATCCGCGAAAGTGCGGAGCAACGCGGCCTCACAGAGGTCGCAACCCTCGCACTCTCTACACCGGCCACTGCACGGCTCTCGTCTACCGATATTCGTGACCTCATGACTGGGAAGAAAATCGCGGTTGAAGGACGCATAACGGACGATACCGTGGTATTGAGAGTCACTGGAGATCCAGAGGCCCTGGAAGACGGTTTGCAGTTAGCCCACGTGTTATTGCAGGAGGCACGCATCGAACCGGCCAGTGTCACTCTGTGGAAGGACCAGAAACTGCAAGAGCTCGCAGCAGCGCATACGCGTATCGACGCCCGCGCACGCGAGGCGGCCGCACTCGCTCTGAGTGGGAATGATCCACGCCGAGCGCTCCTCACGCCGGCACAGGTCAAGGCTCGCGCCGAGGCCCTACCCGCAGCGCAAGCCTGGCTTGATACACTGCTCCACACCGCGCCCATGGAAGTCGCCATCGTCGGCGACATCCCAGAGAGTCGAGCGTTGGAGCTAGTGGCCAAGTATATCGGCTCGCTCCCTCCCCGACCGCGTAACGATCCTAGTCTGGCGCCACTGCGCCAGGTGGCGGGTTTTACGGGGCCTCTGGAGCGCGCTCTGGAGGTTGACACGATTACGCCGCGCGCGCATCCGATTTTGCTGTGGCGTTGTGCAGATTGGCAGGACGTCCGTGGACGCCGTTTGATGCTGATTGCCTCTCGTATTCTGGAACGCCGGGTGCGGCAGGCCGTGCGTGAGGAGCGTGGCTTGACGTACTCGACGACGGTCTATGCCCAGCCGAGCAAGGTCTATCCAGCCACGAGCGCCCTCCATGTCGAGTTTACAGCTGACCCGGAGAAAGCCGCAGAGGCAGCGGCACTAGCCAAAGCCGTGGTGGAACGCTTTGCCGCTGGGGGCCCAAGCGACGAGGAAATGCTTACGGTTCGTAAGCAAATGCAGAATAATCTCGAGACCCTGTACAAGGAGCCACGCTACTGGGTCGAACTCCTATCCGATCTGGAATACCATGGCAGCAAATTGGTAGATCTGGAGGGACTTATTGACAAATTCCTCGCGCTGAGTAAGGACGAGGTGGCTACAGAGATGCGCAAGGCTGTCGTGCCGGAGCACTTCGCTATGGTCCTGGCGCGTCCTAAAGCTCCCAGCACTGAGGAAGAGGGTGACATTACAAACTAAGGACGTGGGCGCCATCGAGTGACCTGGGCAGCCATGCTCCCGTATCCCTCTCCCGTGGGGAAGGGCGCCCGTTAAGCTGGGCGCCCTCTGCCCACGCAGTGGCATGGAGAGGGAGTTACGTGTTTACATGCCCATGCGAGCGCGTGCCTCATCCATGACCTGCGGCGTAATCTCCGCATAGCCCAGCTCACGGGCAAATTCTTCAATACCCCGGCGCACCATAGCGCGCACAAAGCTCGGGGCACGCTCCAGGCGCTGCTCAGCTTCTACAGACCAACGCAGGTCACCCTGGGTCGGGTTCGAGGCATCCTGCACCATGGCGGAGAAGGGGCAACTCGTACCTGGAGTCTGTCGCGTTTCTGTGACGCTCTCGGATGGGTTTACTAAATGAGTCTGGAGCATCTCCATGGGTTGAGCCGGCACGGTTACGCCGCCAATTTTCACGCCCAGGGAGCGCACCATTTGCGTCTCCTGCGGGTTGATGAGCAGCGTCACACCCCATTCACAACTGGGGCAGCGGAAGGTGGAGGACATAGAACCATCCTCATCCAGGCCCCCATTTTGGTCAAACTGCATCGGTTCGTCACACTCTGTACAGACAAATTTCATGGTGCCGGACTCCTTACAGGATCTTGGTGAACGGTCTCTAAACACGTGCGCACGCGCTCTCCCATATGGCACAACGCTTGCCCTGCAGGGGAGGTAGCATACTCCAGTATATACGGCGTACCACGATCACCGGCCGCGGCCAGGCGCGGATCAAAGGGGATACGCCCTAACAGCGGCACGCCCAGGGGCATCTCCTGCGGCGCGGTCGGGCCGAAGAGCGGGTGCACCTGCTCGCAGGTCGGACACACGTACGACGTCATGTTCTCTACCAGCCCGAGCACGGGTGTATGCAAGAAATCGCGCGCCATGGTGATCGACTTTAAGACGACTAAGTGCGACACTGCCGATGGGATGGTCACAACCACGGTGCCGTGCAGATCTGGCAGCAAATCCCGAATAGTAGAGACCCGATCAGCCCCTGGTGGGAGATCGAGCAGTAAAAGGTCTAATGCGCCCCACTGCACATCGGAGAGAAACTCACGCAAGGTATGCATCTCCATGGTGCCGCGCCAAAGAAAGGTCTCTGTATTTGGACCATTCCAGGCCACAGGGGTCTTGTCTTCGGCCAGGAACAGGTCCATGGACATCAGCTGGACCCCAAGCGGCCCTACAGCCGGCAAGACGCCGTTCGTATCGAGCCGCAGTCGGTGGCCGCGCACGCCGAACATGGTGGCGAGTGATGGACCATTGATATCTGCATCGACGACACCCACGCGCCAGCCTTGCATCGCAAAGAACATGGCGAGATTCGTGGTGATGGTACTCTTGCCCACCCCACCTTTGCCGCTCATCACGGCGAGAGTACGCTTGACCCCAGCCATACGGGCTTTGAGCCGGGCGACCTGCTCCGCCACCTGCCCAGCGACATTGGAGCCACCATCGCCGGCAATGTCTCGATAACGCTTCGGCATACACTTCCTCAAAACGCTAAAAGGGGCACGGTGTATCGTGCCCCTCAGTAATCCCTCTAGGGAGAGCCGCATTCTTTTCCGGTAAGGAGAAGAAGCGGAAAATCCTACTCCTGGCGGCTATGGGTAGGAGGAACAACTGCCACGCGGCCCGCGGCAACCTCATTGAGCTGCCCCTCGGTGTTGGTCCAGTTGAGCTGCGGCTTACTCCCCTCGGCACTCCTGACATGAGACGGCACCTTGGTTGAGGTACTGACAGGCGCTACCGCCGTGACCTGCGCCTCGTCCTCTGCGCTCCCCCAGGTGCCCGAGCCATCCAGTCGATCGCTGCCCACGGTCTCCGCAATGAGCGGCACCGCCAATTCGCGGGTGATCACGGCGAGCTTCTGCATGCGAGCAACCTTTTCGATGCGTGCCTTGGCGCGCCGTCTGAGATAGGCATCCGCCACATCCCGCAAGACCCGGCGCGCTTCGGCAGACCACTTCAGCTTGCGGCCATCAAATGTCGCTTCCTCCAGCGTCGTGCCCTCCGCTGCAGCGATGGCCTCGACGACCTGACGGTCGATCACCTGGAACTGCTCAGCGCTAGCCTGACACACCGGGCATCTGGCTGGATTCTCGGTCTTCGCTGTATAGCCACAGACCTCACAAATATAGGTCAGCTGCTGATCGTCCCGCACCTTCTCGATGGCCAGGACTTTCGCCACCTTGCCCATCATGCGCCCGGTATAGCCAGGCATGAAGGCTTCCATAGCCTGCTCGATGACGTCGGAAGTGACGACAGAATGCCCACGTTCCATGGCAAAGCGTAAAATGGCCGTGCGGGCAATGCCTTTGACGAGAGGCGGCACGCGCTGCATGCGCTCTTCCGCTTCTCTACTCCAATTGATGCTCTCCTCCGCCCGCAGGTCAATGGGCGGCACATACGTGCCGCTGGAGAGCAGAACGTGGCAGGGGGCAAGGCGCAAGAGATTCTCAGTATTGCTCCCCAGCTCCATCTCACCAGGTTGGCTGTGAATACCAATGCGCCCGAGAATCAACATCCACGGCTTGACCTTGCGCACATGTTGCAGGAGCTTTTCAAAGGCCTTACCAGGCAGCAACGTCAGCTGCACATCGACGCCATCCGCCCGCGCAATTTCCCGCGCTACCTCCAGGTGGGATTGGTAGATCTTCGCCAGGCCCGTGTCGATGATCTCTTCGTGGAGCTGTTCCTGCTCCTTGAAGCGGAACACTTTCGAGGCTTGCTCGGAGAGGACATCCACGATACCGTTGAACGCCACATAGTGCAGGAAGGGATCGTACACGGAGACCACCTCAATGGGCTTGTGCAATGCTTTGCTGAGCTCGATCGCCGTCTTGAGTCCGCCAAAGCACTGCGGGCTCCCATCAATCCCCACGACGATCGTCTCCCCACACGCCACCGGGTCTGCCAGATGCTTGATGACCAGCACATCGCGCTGCACCCGCCGCGTCACCCGTTCACAGACACTGCCGATCAGGCTATCTTTCACAGCCCCAATGCCCAGCGCCCCCATGATGACCAGGTCATAGTCACTCTGCGCAATATCCTCCACCAGGACTTTATAGTGCTTGCCATCGAAGGTTTTGCGTTCATAGGCCAGCCCGGCTTCCTGGCAGCGCCGCTGCAATACATCGAGGTAGGAATCCGAAATCAGCTGCAGGCCCATGGTAATGAGTGAATCGTGGATCTTGCGCTGCCGTGCCAGCTCGTTTTCGTCCTGATACTCTTCAGGCAGCGTGTATTCCATCTGCTTGAAGCGATAGTCATGCATCTTGGCGGCGTAAACGTGACTCCCGATAATGGTGGCGTTCCAGGGTTTGGCCAGCGCCAGCGCCATCTCTATGGCTTGATTCGAGTATTCCGAGTTATCTACAGGCACATAAATCTTCTTGAACATTGCCTCTCCTTGCGTCCACTCGCCCCTTCAGCGCCTGGCGTTCGCCTCCTACTTAAAAACCCCGCCATGCTCGCTGCCATCGTCAAAGGTTTTGACGTACTCAAAGTCAGAGACAGCAGCCACGTCCCGCATTTGCGCGGCAGTGAGCTTTTTCCCCTCTTTTTCCAACTGCTCCTGGATTTCTTTGATTTTTTTCGCCATTGGCTCCGAGGTGATACCCTTCATCATCTGATTGTATTTATCGGCTTTATCCGGGATGCTCACCTTCTCCCAATCCATCGTAATTTCTTTGTGTGCCTTGGGAAACCTTAGATTCCACTGGGTGGCGCCATTGCGGATCAGGTCGTGGAGTGCTGTATCTATGTCCTTAAGAAATTTTTCTTTGTTTGCCTTGAAGGCTTCGTCCCCGCCCAGGTACTGATACACACGCCATGTCTTGGGATGCCGCAGGTCCGCCGCGCCAGCCTGCGTACCACCTGTCCCGCCCTTCCCATGGCACTGCAGGCAGGTATTCTCGCCGTCCGTATTGTACACCTCCTCGCCTATCTTCACGAGTCGTTCCTTCGCCAGGCCCAGCTTCTCCACATTTTCGGCAATCGGATCTGCCGCATAGGCCGGCAAGACGAACAACCCCACGCATACAGCCACGAGCAACCATCGCATGATATGTACCCCTCCTCTCGGGCTCGATCATGAGTCAGCACAACGCGCACAGCCCCCTCTGGGCTTGGCGCGGGCTCCATTGTACGCAGCCCACGAGGGATCCGTCAAGGTCGTATACTCCGCCCTGTACGACTACTCCTGACCAGTCGGCCGCGCACACTGTGGCACTCTGGTGGCACCTGATAAGGAGAGGCGAACCCGTGCTCAGGGCGGTAGCAGGACGTACACCCCAGGGTCCCACAGCGAGAGAAGTTGGGGGCGAGGAAGAGCGCCCTGGGTGAGGCGCCCTTCTTCGCACCGAGAGGGTGGAAGCACGGCTGCGGCACATCGGGGAGTTGTGCTGGGTAGAGGTGGGTAATCTGCTGGCGCAGTGCGGCATCGAAGGCCAGCGGACCTTGAACAACGACAAGGACGATATGCCTTAGGGCCTGGTCTCCTTCCGTGACCACTCAGCCATCCATGCCTCGTTCTCGATTGAGATCGCCTCCTCACATCGGCGGACAAAAGCCTCGCGGTCGCGGTCACGCGGGATTGCGTACCACTGGTGGCGCAGAAACTCAAGGCGATGTGCTGTGCTGTCGTAGGAGATCACGAGATATTCGTACCGGCTCGCTGCAAAGTGCGCGGTCACAGCGGTGCCGGCCGTGGTGACCACAGCAACCCAGGTATCGAGACCAGGGACGAGCTTCGCTGCAGCAAGAGCCCCAAGGAACGCGGCTATGAGACTAAAGAACAGCTCGACGCCGCGGAAGACTTTAACACTCTGGGCCATCTTCTGCGCCTGCCGCCGGTAATAGTCGTTGATCTGCTGGTTGACGCGCTGCTCGATATACGTCTCGATGTTAGTGACCTGCGGCGGTGCGCTGGACTCAGGCTCAACCAGCGCCGTGTACACAGCGAGATCCTTGGCTTTGTTCACCAGGGACTGCGTCTGCTCGAGAAGCTTGGCATCGCGGTCGGCTTCGGCATAGGGTGGCACACCCATCAGATAGAGATACGTCTCCGCCTTGAGACCTTCCGACACGGAGCGGGCACGGATCCAGTCGCGCACCCGCTCCGTGCCCAGCTTGACCTGACGGATGATGGGCACGCCCGCGAGTGCCAGGACACCCACAACGCGCAGGGCAGTTTTCACCGCGTCATATGGGACCTGAGATGCTGCTGTTTGGAGAAGAGCCCCAGCGATGACAAGCCCCAGGGCAATGGTGCGTGCCCGTGTAATGTCTTGTTTGAGTCGATTGGCCGTCGTCGACCAGATCAGTTGTTGCTGCCACGTGGAGGCAAGCGCAGGGCTCGTGCTCATATCAGGAGCCTCGCAGCGCTTGGGACCATCGCGTCAGGGTCGCGTCGTCTTTCTCGAGGCTCTTGCCGAGACGCATGAGGCCGTCCTCGATGCTGCGGAGATTCTCGACAGTAGGGTGCCCCGTGTGGATGTCCCGCAGGTGGCGGAGCGCGACATCCTCGTGGCCAGTCATGATCGATGCAGTGGCCGCGGTGGCGTGTGTCCACACGTTCCACTCGTTGAGCTGATTGATAATACGGAGTGCGTCGTTATAGATGTCGGCAGCGCCAGCGCGATCCCCGCGCTCGAGCCTCATCTGGCCGACGAGGTCGGCGAGGTAGTAAGATCGCGGGTTCTCCCGGAACGCCTCCTCATAGATCCTCTGCGCTTCGGCGTAGTTTCCCTGATCGCGGTACCAGCGCCCCTGAAGGGTCGCACACTCGACGTTATGGCGAAAGGCATCGGCGTCAAGCTCAGCTATGCGGTCGAGAACCACTTTGGTCTGATCATATGCTTTCTGCCCGAGATACGCCAGACCGAGGGCGCGCAGGATGAAGATGTCCCGTGGGGCGAGCTGACGGGCCAGCTCGAATTCCGCCGCGGCTTGCCGGTAATTCTTGGCGCCCAGATAGAGCTCGCCGAGACGGCGATGGATACGCAGGTCAAGCGGCCGCGGCCCCTCATCACTTTCTCGCCCGAACGCGATATTGAGCCAACCATGTATGTGGCCGACCTCGGACATCCGATTCTGAGCGCTGAGGTTGTCGAGCCGGAGGCACCACTCCTGAATTGCGTCTTCAGTCGGATACAGAGCGGCGTTTAACAGTGCGTTCTCGATGGAATGGAGGTATTTCGCTATCGTGCTGTCGAGCTTTCGCCCTGCCTGCAGGGCCCGTGGGCCCGAAATATTGAAGTCCCCGATGAACGATTCGAAGAGCTGCCTGACGTCCTCCTGCATATCGCCAGAGATGATCTGCATGGCATGGAAAGGTGATGGAACCAGATTGCTGATGACCGGCCGATAGATGATTGGGCAAATCCTGTGAGTGTTCCCGTCGCTACCGCTCAACGCCGCGCCAGCCACGGCGCCCGCCTCCCACAGAATCCATGGCTTCTGAATCGAGGCAGTGGTCAGGAGCACGAGGGCCACTCTGGATTCCTGCACCTGACCTGCTATCCACTTGAGCCAGTCCTCTCCAGGCCTGATTCCGGCATCCAGCTCCTTGGCTGTTGAATAGCGGACTTGTACCTGCTCGCCGAAGAGGTCACGAAACGCCTCGCTTAGCGCGTCGGCGAGTGCCTTGTCCTGCTGTGTGTGGCTGATGAAAACTTTGGAGACAGCTCCCAACTGCGACTCTACCATACTCAATCCTCCATCACCTAGCCGATGGACACAAAGTACCAGTGTGCGGGTGTCAGGAGATGAGGCAGACTACCTCCCGTAATACGGTCGCATAGAGCACTGCAAGCCGTTACGGCGATCATAAGCGCATAGGGCAGGTTAGCTTTTGCATTTCCTCTCTGCATTGGGACCCCAGTGTAGCTACGCCTGGGAAGAAGATCAAGCGGTGTTGCTCCCTTAACCACGCAAGAGCACGGCGCACCATACCACCCCCCCCGCCAAAGCAAGCAGCGCACCATACAGCAACAGTGCCAGACGTTGCCATGTGCGGAAAGGCAGAGGCACATCCTGCACACCAGCGGATACGTCGCGCAATGCTGCGACGCGTCTGGGGTAAATGAGTAGGTGCTGCACGGCCTGCACGGCAATCATACCCACCACGAGGCCCAGTTTCACATGTAAGAGAGGGGCAAACGTGGGTAAGATACTCCCAGCAGTCACGACGGTGGCATACCAGACGTTCATGAGATTGACCAATCCGGTAAACAGCGCTAGGCCTACCACTGGCCATAGGATCACGCGGAAGCGGGCTTCCAGGCTCAGAGCAAAGCGCAAACGTTCACCTGAGGGGGCGGCCCATGCCAGCATCGGAAACACCACCAGCATCTGAAACACCAGGCCCCCAATCCAGGTCATGGCTGCCATGAGGTGGAGCCAGAGGATCAGGGCTTGAAGCGGGAACGGCATGCTCGCCCCCAACCCAGCTTTACAGCGTCTGCTGGCGAGCCATGTGCACTGCCGCCAGGAGGGTCACCACCCCGAAAAGTACCGTGATACCCAGGGCTGGTGCCAGGGCGGGAACTACGCCAGCGGCTATGGGATGCGCCAGGTAGAGACTCCGGCGTAGTGCCGCCATGCCATACGTGAGCGGATTGCAGTGCATCACCCAGGCGAGCCAGAGCGGCACGCCAGCCACCGGGAAAAAGGCGCCGGAGAGCAACCACAGAGGCATCAGGAGCAGATTCATGATGGCGTGGAAACTCTGCGTGGACCGCATACGCCAGGCAATGATCAGACCAAGATTGGTCATGCCAAAGGCGATGCAAAAGAGGATCACCACAACCAGCAGGAGCGACAGCAGACTCACAGGGACACCAGCCAATGGCGCCAGGAGTAAGAAGAGCACCCCTTGCAGGAGCGCCAGGGTCGTGCTCCCGAGGGACTGACCCAGCACGATGCTCGTGCGCGTCACCGGTGCTACCAGCACCCCCTGCAAAAATCCCTCGCGGCGATCCTCCACAATTGCAATCGTGGCAAAAATCGCCGTGAACAGCATCACGAGCGTCAATACGCCCGGATAAAAATACTCCATGTACCCGGTACCTGCCGGGGCACCCGCAGGACGAAAGGAGGCCTGCATCCCGCCTCCAAGAAGCAACCAGAAGATCAGAGGCTGTGCCAGGGCACTGCCCCAACGGCTGCGCTGTCGCAGGAAGCGCGTCATTTCACGCCACCACAAGGTCAGCACCGCCAGCGCCGCACGACCTAGAGCACTGGATTTCTTCTCGTTAAGGCTCGGCATGACCCATACTCTCCCAAAAACGATGGCCGGTCAGTTTAATAAACACGTCTTCCAAGGTTGGCTTGCTAAAGGTAACCGCCTGAATGACAGGGGCAAAGGCTTCCACCACATCGCGCACGAACGTATGGCCATGCGCGATCTCGACCCGCACCTGGCCGTCGACAACGACAGGCTCACAGCCAAAGCGCTCGCGTATCTGGCGTTGCAATCCCACTGGGTCCAGCGTCTGCACCACGACCACATCCCCACCAACACGCTCCTTCAGTTCATCCGGCGTCCCGACAGCCACGAGGTGTCCCTGATGCAGGATGCCAACCCGATCGCAGTGTTCCGCTTCCTCCAGGATGTGGGTGGTCAGCAGCACACTTACCCCTTCCTGGTCACGCAGATGCTCCAGATAGGCCATAAAATCGAGGCGGGCGCCCGGATCGAGACCCGTGCTAGGCTCATCGAGCAAGAGCACAGACGGTGCGTGCAGGAATGCTTTGGCAAGCTCCAGGCGTCGTTGCAGCCCTCCCGATAAGGTCTCGACCAGATCGTTGATACGGTCCTCTAACCCCACACGCCGCACCACGATCTGGATACGCTCACGTAACAGCGCACCACTCAACCCATAGAGATGACCATGATGCCGCAGATTTTCATACACCGTGAGTTTGGGATCCAGGCTGGGATGTTGAAACACGACCCCTAAATGCGGTCGAATGGCCTTGGCTGAGCGTCGCAGGTCGTACCCTAACAGCTCTACCTGTCCCTCCGTCAGTGGCACGAGCGTGGCGAGCAGGTGGAAGAGCGTCGTTTTGCCGCCGCCATTAGGCCCCAAGAGTCCAAAAATTTCTCCCCGCCCTACCTGCAAGGACACATCGGCGAGGGCAACCCGTGTCCCATAGCGGTGCCACACGCCTGTAATGGTGATCCCTGGCTGCAGAAACGTGGCAGGCGGCATGATGGCGTGCGGCCTTTCACCATAATTGGTCATCGCTGTCCTCCAGCCTCTCGTCTGCAACAGGATCAAAGATGTAGTCGAATCCCAGCCATAGGCCGCGCGAGTGGCGAAAGAACACCACCGGGAAAAGGCTGCAAAAACCTATCCACAGCACCAATTGCTGCGTCAGCGACAGCCCGATCCAGTACTCCAGAACAAAAGAACCGATGAGGGCGAGCACCACTGTAACGCCGTAGTTGATGTAGATGGCCCCCAGAAAATAGCCCTGCTCACGTTCAAAACGCAAGTGGCAAACAGCGCAGCGCTCGTGCATGGTAAACCAGGTGCGAAATAGCGAGCGTGCCCCACAACGCGGACAGCGCAGACAAAGGCCTCGCACGAGCAAACGGATGGCCCGTGCTACTGTGCGTCGTTCGTCAGCCATACAGCAGGACCTCAGGAAAAACGCTGTTCAATGCGGGTGCGGCCGATGTATAGGAGCAACAGGGCCACAACGAGTAGCTTCAGAATATTGTCGCCGACGTATCCACCTTGGCCAGTCATGATAGGTTCGAACCAGATCTGAGCAAAATAGACTACAAGCCCGAGTAGCAGCGTAATGTACGTACCAATGAGCGCCCACTTCTTTGCCAAAAGCAAGCCCACGCCAAAAACGATAGCGGCGAGCGCCAGGATCCCCTCCGCGTAGGAGGCATGGCGCAGTTGTAAACTCGCCAGCATGAGCAATACGAAACCAAATATGACGATATCCCAGAAATCCGCGAATCTTTCGAACATACCATACTCCCTGAGAGAGGGTACACCTCCAGGACGCCTCTTACACCCCCGCTGTTCGGCCCAAGATGTACAGGAGAGGGATTTTGCCCCTTCCCTAATAGTGACGGCAGGTTGGGACAGGGGGAGAAGTACGGCATGGGGTGCCACCGGTCCTCACCCCCATCCTGACCCTCCCCTGTCTCATGGGGAGGGGACCTGCTGATCCGCATGCTATCCTGATAGCACGTGTTATAGCAGGTCTCCTGCAGCGGCTCAAGGGGGATACCATGGTGGGCTCACTGGCAATGACAAGGCGAAAGACTGAGAGTGAGCAATGACCAGAGCGCCGGCGTTGGGGTAGGTGATCTATCGCGGGTTTACTCCATGTGCGGCCGTGCCCTGTCAGCGGTGGTGGGCAGGACGCAGACAGTGAGCCAGTACTCCACGAGCTGCCGCATGGCGCTCCTGAATTGATCGTAGCCTATGGCTTTCACCTGATAGCTGTTGGCGCCATGCTGGTAGCACCACTCGATATCACGCGGATTGTGTGAAGTGGTCACGATCACCACAGGGATAGATTTTAAGTGCTCATCCCCCTTGATCAGAGTCAGCAGCTCACGCCCGTCCAGGCCGGGCAAATTCAAATCGAGCAGGACGAGCGCAGGACGCGGCGCCTGCGCGGGGTCGGCAAAGCGGCCCCGCCTGTAGAGATAATCCAGCGCCTCTTCGCCCCGAGCGCAGCGGGGCAACGACACGGTGACCGCCATGTCACGCAGGGCGCGTGTAAACGCCAGGTAATCTTCATCGCTGTCTTCAACCAGCAGAATCGAAGGCATAGTTTGTGTACGTTCGGTCACTACCTGTCTCCAGCGTGAAATAGAAGGTTGAACCCATACCAGGCTGTGAGACGAGCCAGATTCTCCCGCCATGCCGCTCAACGATTTTACGCACAATGGTGAGACCTGCACCCGTGCCCCCACCGTACTCCTCACGCCCGTGCAGCCGCCGGAAGATACGAAAGATGGCCTCGTGATGCTGCGGAGCGATGCCAATGCCGTTGTCCCGGACGTAGAAGACAGGTGACTGCGCGCTCCTCTCAGGCGACGCTTCGCAGCCAATCTCGACCCATTTCTCAGCCTTATCGTTGTACTTGATGGCATTGACAATCAGGTTATTGAAAATTTCACCCACATACACGCGGTCGGCCTGTACACTGGGCAGCCGAGCCGGGAGGCGCATGTCGACCTTGCTCTCGTGCAACCGTGCAGCGAGCAGTTCGACCGTCTCCTCGACGACCTTGTGGATGTCGATTTCTTCCAGGGCGAGTTCGGTACGACCGAGGTACGAGTAGTGTAGGAGCGATTCGAGCAGCGCCCCCATGCGCTGTGTCAGCCGCATCAGGGTGCGTAGCTTGTCCACGCCGTCTTCAGTGAGCCTGTCAGCGTGATCCTCCAGCAAAAACTGTGAGAAGTGGTGCAGCCCACGCAACGGCTCCTTTAAGTCGTGGGAAGCAATGTAGGCGAACGCGTCCAACTCTCGGTTACTGTGTTCGAGTTCGGTGTTGAGCCGCTGCAGGGCTGTCGCCCGCCTCTGTAATTCTTCTTCCGCCCGCTTGCGCTCGGTAATGTCCTCCAGCATGCCAATAACGTAATGCGGCTGGCCGGCAGTGTCCTGAATCGAGGTGGCGGTGAAACGTCCCCACAGCAGTTGTCCGTCCTTGCGGTAGTAGCGTTTCTCGATCTGATAGCGGTCCAGGAGTCCGGCACACACATCCTGGAATGCCGCACTGTCGCTCATCACGTCGTCCGGGTGGGTCAACGCGCTCAGCGCCATGTTGAGGGCCTCCCCCTCGCTGTAACCAAACATCTCCTGCATGGTCGCATTCGCGCGCAGCATTCTGGCTTCCTGGTCGAGCACAGATATGCCGATCCCAGCGTTGTCAAAGATGGCACGGAACGACTCTTCACTCTCGCGTAGCCGCGCCATAGACGCTTGCCATGCCGCTGTCCGTTCTGCCACGCGTTGCTCGAGCTCGTGATTCAGCCGTTCCAACTGCTGCGTCTTGCGGTACAGCTCGGCAAAGATACTGACTTTAGCCCGTAAGAGTTCCGGAATAACCGGCACCGAAATGTAGTCCACTGCCCCACGTGCGTAGCCCTTGACCTGATCGAGGTCGGTCAGGTGTACGGCGGAGATGAAGATAATCGCCGTCTTCTGGTAGTGCGGGTGCTGACGGATGAGATCCGCCAGTTCAAAA
>JBMDXC010000166.1:0-6949 GCA_048594805.1 Candidatus Entotheonellaceae bacterium
TCATTTCATGTGCCGCTGTCTCGCTGGACACCACCGAAGCGGCGGGGGCGTCCTGCACGGGCACTGCAACACCTCATCGAGCGATGGTGCTCATGACCACGGTTAACTGTGGAGCGACCAGGAGAGTTGTGGTCTGAAAAAACGGTGATTTTGAGCCTATAGGCATTATAAGGGACACCGCACCACTACTCTGTGCACAAAACATACTCACCATTTTCTTACTCAATTTTGATTTACCTGCTATCTACTTCCGCTATACTCCGCTTCGGTCTGACCCGCGCTGTGCTTGTCTGACTGTCATCTATGCCCGTAAACGGACGCACCTTTTCCTCGCAAACGGTTTTTGCTCCCTTCCAGGACGAGCCTTTTCACGCTGAGAGTACCCCTGTCACGGCCTCGCCGGAGCCCTCGGCCGTCAGGCCAGGCGGCCTGCTCGTGACCCACGCTATTCCTAACGGCGTCTCATCACCGCCGGACGTAGCGGCGGGGGAGGGGGAACGCCCCCTGGGCGGGGGGTGGCAAGATAAAGCCGGCCTGACGGCCGGCTCGCCTGCCTCGCTCCAGCCTGCACTGGTGACAGAAGGTGCGCGGTCCGCTGTTGCGAACACCTCCGGTGTTCGTTCAGAAAATTCCCCCGATGCCTGTGAGCGCAAGGAGCACTCCTCGATCTGGATGCAGCCTAGAGTAAAATTCGCCATGAGGCAGTTGGCCAAGGATACCGGGGTGAGTTTTTCCTCCGCCTGTGACACCGGGCTTGAAGTCTACGCCCGAGCCAAAATCCGCGAGCAGGAGGACACGCTGTTTGAGCCCCGCATGCAGGCAATGCTGCGGCGGGAAATCCGCGCCTCGGACAACCGCCATGTGCCCTTCGAGATCAAAAACGCGATTGCCGCGGAGCAAACCCGCATCCTCATCACTGACCTCTACAAACGCCAGCTGCGGCAGGAGGGGGTACCCCTCAAAGAGATTAATAAGAAGCTGGATGAGGCATACAACATGGCGCGCTCAAACGTCCTGAGCACCAGGACGCCCATGTTTCAAAACCTGGTCGCGGAGTACTGGCGCTCGACTGACGAGCAGGCTACGCCTGGGCATGATCCGGCTGAGCGCAGGGGAGTGGGAACGACCGATGCAAGAGAGGCAGGGGACGGGAACCCCCATGCCTAATGGCGTATGTTGGCACCAGTTTTGTCAAACGGGGGAAAGTGGGCAACGCCAAAGCCAAAGACACGATCCGCTACATCCAGCACCGGACAGGCAAAGATAACGAGCGCGTCTGGCGGCCGCTGTTTACCGGTGACGGCCCGATGAGCCGACAGGAGGCCTACCAGTTCATTGATGAGGCGCCCAAGGGCACCAAGTTTTTCACGATCATTATCAGTCCCGACCCGGAGCGGGAGGACACGAACCATGATTTAGATGCGGGCAATTACCATCACTACCATGCAAACGATTGCGGAGATCATGCAAGCCCAGGGCATCACGACCCCCATCAATTGGGTGGCAGCGGTGCATGATGACCATACGGACAAAAACCACGTGCGCGCCTTAGCCTCCCTCCAGGGACGCTTGGACAAACCCGATTTAGACCGCATCCGCGCGGCAACGACACAGGCCTGTCTGAGGGAGCGGCGGGAATTGGACCGGATGCGGGAGCGTCAAGCGCGGGAACGGGCAAGGGGAGAGTGGCAGCCTGAACCGCAATTGCAGGAGGATACATGGGCGCTCTAGCCTCCTTTCTTCGGCGGATATCCGCAACCCTCAGCTGGATACAGGCACATCTGCCGAAACAACCGCAGTTGTATTCCGACCGGTTCGCCGATCCGCATGAGGTCGACCCGCTGGTCAGCCACAACTGGCAGAGCGAGCCAGGCCTCCTTGTCGGCCTCTCCGCTTTCAATCATGTCCTCTCAGTGAGGCGCTCCCCAAAGCGGCGGGAACTTGGCAACATCTTAGTGGACGCCTTAACGCGCGGGGGGAAGGGCTTACTGGCCATCTCGCAACTGTTGACCTGGCCGCACTCCGTCGTGGTGCTGGATATCAAAGGGGAACTCTTCGAGGCAACAGCCGACTACCGGAGAAGCTTAGGCAAAGTCCTGGTGCTTGACCCTGAGGCTGTGGGTAACCAGTTTGACCCCCTGCAGGGGCGCACAACCGAGCGGCAGCTCTACGCCGCCGCCAAGTATCTGCTGTATGAGGAAGGGGAGCGGGACCCGATATTTATTCAGCGGGGGATGAAAATGCTCACGCAACTGTTCTTAGCCGGCCGGGAGGAAAATAGACAAGCAGGCTTTGAGAAGTACCAGCTCTTGCCCTACGCCGGGCAGCTCATGAATCTGCCCATCACTCAGGTGGCAGGGCACCTGCAGGCGGTGAACCCCCTGCTGGCGACCAAATTTCTCTCCGCACCCTTTGATCCTAAGAAAGACTATGATGAGAAAAAGTTTTTAACCTCTTCCTGGGAGACGGCGACCTCGCGGCTCTATCCCATCCTCTCAGACGAACTCTTACGCTGTTTTGACGGCTCGGATGTTACGGCGAGCGAGATTATCACCTCTCCACACCCCATCTCCGTGTACCTCCGGCTGCCGGAGGCAGACCTCCTGACGCTCGCGCCGGTAGTGCGCCTCATCTTCCAAACCCTCATCCATGATCTGCAAACGACCTATGATAAACGACCCGGACGCACCGCGAAGGAGAAAGGCTGCTATCCAGTGCTCTTACTTCTTGATGAGGCCGGGCGGGTGGGTATCCCGAAGCTTTACGAGTACGCAACGACGGTGGTCGGGAGACAAATCAGCCTGTGGGTGGCCATTCAATCCATCAAGCAGCTGGACGCGATCTACGGCGAAGCCAACGCCGAGACCATCCTGGATAATATGGACACCCAGCTGTTCTACCGGCAGCGCCGGGCAACCGCCAAATACCTGGAGGAGGAGCTAGGCCGGAAATCTGAGTACTCCCGCTCGCAAAGCAGCCGGGAGGGAGGCTTCGAAACCCACGGCATGGCCGAGCAGGGGGTGTCCCTGATGACCGCCAATCAAATCAAACAGATGCGGGATGAAGATATTCTCGTTTTTCACCACAACTTGCCGCCCTTCAGAGCTCGGCGCATGAACTGGCTGGAACACCCCATCCTCAGAGAGCGGCAGGCAAACCAGCCGCCGAAACTGTCTGCTCTTCCACCCCTCACCCCGATCGAACTTCGTACGCCGCTCACCCCTGCCGATGTGGATGACGGCCTGACCAACCCCGGTGACTTTGAGTAAGTAGCCTCTAAGACACGCCTCAACACCCCTACAATCGCTTTTCCGGGGAGCACCAGAGATCTTTGCCTCTCCTCCCGCCTTCGCCCCTCAGAGGCCATTTGGTGGCCTTTTCGAGCCTTTCTGACAGACGACACCATCCCGCATGGAGCAGCATATTTTTGCCTGCCGGTGGCTGCTTTGCTCTGTCGTCCCGCAAGGGTACTCCGCCGCAAAGCTTTCACTAGAGCCTCCAAACAGGATGAAGAATTTTGCGTCCTCTTCGTACTTCCCCTCTGGTAGGGCATGTGGCGGCCTTTACATGTCATTCTCAGAGGTGCCGCCTTTATTATTCACAGGGCTCAGGTATACGAGCAATTTATGAGAGGCGTTGCTTTCGATCCGCGGAGCGGATGCAGGAAAAACAACGTTGTTTATATATAGTAGGAGGATAGTAGGAGAGAGGGCAAAAACGTGTGTAATGTCTTGAAAATGCAGCCTATTTTTTGACGTTGCATCATTAAAAGTCAGGGGCAACGTCATTAAAAGTCAGGGGCAACGCAGTGGAATTTTCTGGGGAGCGTCATTAAAAGTCAGGGGGAAAGGAAAGTTATCCACAGGGCACAATGAGGACATCATTAAAAGTCAGGGGACACTCTAGGAGGAGTTTAAACTGCGGTTGCGGTGCGGGAATGGGAAAGGCGCTTGAGGACATCGGTGAAGTAAGCGCCTCGGGTTTTGGTGATGCGATGTTCCAGGTTCGCTTGCTTGGTTTCGGAGAGCGCCATTCTGATAATGGGCTCTTTGTAGTCCTTGATGATTTTCAAGTAGGCGGCCGTATTCTCCTTGTCGCCACAAACATCCAGAATGTCAGCAAGTAAGAGGTCTGAGCGGTCGATGAGGTCGAGCTGCGGGGAAGGAGATTGCCAGTTTTCAATCTGCTCGGCCAAAAGACGACGCGTATCTTTTGCCTCTTGGTCAGAGAAGAACTTTTGTCCTGGGTAGTAAACAAGGATGTAATCATCGCCGTGAACAGCGGCGCGATACTCCCAGCTTTCTAGAAAGCCTACTTTCTGCAACTCATGATGGGAGGGGTCGAGTTGCTGTTTGATATAAGAAAATTTTGTATGCGGCACGAGGAGAAATTCTTCACAGAGAGTGCGATAGCGTTTTGTATAGAGTTTGCCAGCGGACGCATACCAGCCATTCTCCAGCAAGATGTAGAGGGACTTTGCAATAGGTTTGCGTAGGCGTTTATAGAAATTGAAGTCGAGAGGGTGAATATAACGATAGTAGTAGTTTGAGAGAAACCAAGGTGAGGGCCAGACGTAATTGGTATCTGCGATCTTCCCATTACGCAAGCACTCCCCTTTTGTGACGACTTGGCTAAATAATGTGCCTGAGAATCCCTCATCGAAATCTTTTTTCTTTGCTCGGTAGATCGCGCCTTTCATGCCCGTGAAGGCCATGCGGTCAAACCATTCCCTGGCTTCTCGCCATACCCGGGCATTTTCGGTTTTGCCTGTATAACGTATAAGGGTCGAAGTGGGGACAGTAATAGGCAGCTTGAAGCGCCCATCACGGTCAACAATGTCGTCGAGAATTTTCAAGAAAGCGCGGTAGTAGTCCAGGTCAGAGGTGATAGGCAGACCCAGCTCATGATTGGCAGTGATTTTGACCTTGAGAGTGCGCTTGTTGCCTTGGGCGTCTATGTAATCGCGTAGCTTCTTCTCCTTCGTGTAAATGCCACGGATACGTTTGCTCGAGGGAGTGAAATAGCCACTGACTTCCAGGAAGGCTTCCGCCTGGATATATTCAGGGGGGATAGGCGGCTCAAGGATAGGAAGGGCAAGCGGCAGGGTCGCTTGTTCGTCACAAGAGGAAGGCGGTAGGGTGGGCTGGCTGGCCTGTCGTTCCTCTTGTCGTGCGAGGGACAGTTGTTCCACGCGGGCGATGAGATCAGAAAGACGTTTCATGTAATACCTCATCGTAGCACAAATTTTCGAGAGCATTTAGAAGGTTTTGCGCCAGCACTTTACCTCGCGGTCGTCTTGAAAAATATTGTCAAGCGTTGGGGGTTCCACCTGGATATCTGTATGGCGACTGACGCTTTCGGCGGAAAGCGCTACGATGTAGTAGCTCAGATAGCGCATGAGAGTGCTTGCGGCAATTTCCATCGTTGTAGGATTGCCGTTGTGCTGCGCGTGCAGCACGAGCACGGCGCTTACAAGACCGGCGCAGCAATCTTCCACATGGCTCCTGTCGTCGTGCTGAAAGATTTCGGCTTCCTGCAGGAGAGCGTTGAGCCATTGCTCAGGGAGATTTTGGGGAAGCACCGCTCGGGCGCCTCTTGTGAGAACCTCGGCTGAAAATTGCTCGAATTGCACACCGCGCATATGCAGAACTCGCCTCATCTTAGAACCGTTCGCATGGATCATCGCATAGCCTTATACGCGTATAACGATATACGCTTACAAAGGTTTGCATGTATAAGCTCGGAATATCAGAACGGTTTGCCAGTCAATTCCTCGACAGAAGGCAAACCCCGATCACGAAATACCCGATTCAGTCCCTCCATGAGATAGCTATGTATCCGGCGGCGTTCGTCAAAAGCCAGCTTGCGGAGTTGCTCATAGACTGCCTCAGGGAGATAGGCGGTTTGCTGTTTGATCCCTGGCCGACGTCCGAGAAGATGTTGCGGAGTGGAAGGCGCAGCGGGTGGAGTCATTGGGATGCCTTGCGCTGTTGGTAGTCCTAACACGTCATTTAACGCTGTGCGTTTTTTATTCATTGGTGAACTTCTCCATCTTTTTGGTGATCCATTGCCATAATTGGCGTACTTCTTCCGCCGCCTTCCCCTCCGGCTCAAATTCCGTCACGCCCTGACCACGCCCTTGCGCGTCCTGGTAGGCGTGCCGTTGCACAATGCGGATTGGACAGACCATGCCCAGAATCCCTAAACCCACTTCTGCTTCCATCAGGCGCACGCCACGGGGAGGGGTTTGCGTCAGGACAAACGCGCCTTGCTTGCCTAAGCGTTTGATGGTCGCCATGGTCGGCGGAGTGGCTTTCATATCGCCTGGAGTCGGTCGACAAGGGATGAGGCAAAAATCAGACGCCCGGATAGCGGCCGCAACAGCCGGCTCATCCCGTCCAGGTGTATCGAGCAGGACAACATCAAAATTGTGCGTCTTGGCTGCCTCAAGCGCCTTCGCTAAATTCCCCGAATCCACCCTGGCCAGTCGAGGGGTCTCAGCTTCTCTGTCTTGATACCACGCCTCCGCCGTGCCTTGCGGATCCATATCCAAAACCAAGACCCGTGCGCCTTGCTCTTGCGCCGCCACGGCGCAACAGAAGGTCAGTGTCGTCTTACCGCTCCCGCCTTTTTGGGTCACAAAAGAGATGACGTGCATACATGGATACCATGAAACGATTATACGCGTATAGATTTATACCTGTTGAATACTATACGGTTACGGGCTTCTATCGTCAAGTAAATTCACAAAATCACTGGTGCGCCGCTACTCATCTGGAAGATAGTTGTCGTGCACATTCAACGTTTCTTGTACGCTTGCTAGTGCGCCGAGCAAAGCTCGGCTTTGTCAGTCAGGGGTAGGTCCTGACCCCGGAAGTCCTGGCCAGACACCGGGTACCGCGTGTTGCGTCGTTGAAGGCAACGACAACGGCGAAGCGTACACAGGGAG
>JBMDXC010000167.1:0-8935 GCA_048594805.1 Candidatus Entotheonellaceae bacterium
GAGCTGGGCGGGCATGTCTGGAGGGATCATGCACCCAACCGTACCGGCATCCGCTGTGGTGAGGTGCTCATAGCCGGACACTACCGCGGGATTGTGTTCCAGGGTGATGAGCCGGAGTATCCGCCTACGCAGGTGGAGATTCTCAGCGATCATCATCTTCGATCCACCCTGGGATTATGCGATGGTGACATGCTGGCGTTCACACTCCTGACTGACCAGGGCACCGGCAAGAGACCGTGATGCCCTGCACGAGGGCATCTGGGCGAGGTATATGCGTATGGCCGATACAGAGCTCGAACAACTCCACACGGCGATTAAACGTCACTGGTCCCGAGTCCCCAGCAAGAAAGCCCAACCCTATGTGAAGGCATTCTTTGCAGCGGTCAGGAGTGGTACGAAAATCACCGCCAAAGTGGTTGGGAATCATGGCACCTACACGGTCTCGATCCAGCTCGATCCCCAGGGTCTCACGTCAGCCTGCAGTTGTTACATTGGCAAACACGGCTATTGTCACCATTGCGAAGCCTTAGCCATCACGTTCGTCCAAGATCCCAGCCGGTTTCAGGTTGTCACACCCAAACAGCGCAAGGACGTCCGCACTCTCACCGACGTGCAGGCGTACCTGCAGAGCCTGACCCTGGAGGCCTTGTTGTCGCAGCTCAAAGACAAGGGCATCACGCAGAAAGCCTTTGCGGAACAGATTGGCATGAATACACGACACTTAGCGGCCATTAAATCAAGCGAGTTACGTCATCACTATTTCAATGAACTGGGTGCAACGAAACTGGCCTGTTTGTGGGTGCTAGAGCATCTCGGGAAAACCAAACGTAGGTAACAGACCCATGGCACAGAGCATCGACGTAACCTATCCGACCATTGCCCGGTGGGTGATGGAGTATGGCTGGATGGAGATTGGCCAGGACCACATGAGCCGGTCCTTCGTCAGGGCCCTCGATGAAGGTGGCCTGGTCTGGGAAGGGCAGGAAGACTATGCCACGCTCGATGACGCCTTGCAGGATTTGGAGGCAGGACTGACAGCGTGGATGCAGGAGCAGCATCTGTGAGCCAGGTACGGGACAGAGACCGTACGCACCTTCGACTTCTAACCTGATCGTCCCAGCAACTTACGCCCTTCACCAGCCTGACATTACCCTATGCGTGTTGACCGGCTCGCTCCCCGGCCCCAAGCTGATCCCACGCTCTACGGCCGTCTACGCGGTTAGAGCCGCACACCCGATCCACCCTATTGCACTGAGCAAAGTTATGAGAGCACTCTAAATCTAAGGCAGCCATCCATTAGTAAATTTCATGGTACTGATGAAATAAATCAGTTTTACTTTTCGTTCCCTCCCGCTCATACTTTATGCGTATAGAGTGACCACCGTGGTATCGGAGCATTGCCGACTGCACAAACGACTGCGAGCTGCTTCCTGTCCCAACTGGAGTGATCCTGCGAGTAGAGCCACATACTGCTGATGGTGACGGCACCAACGATCACTGACGAGCACGATCTCCTACGCGACGCCTCGAGCGACAACGATCTTGCTCCGCATACCACGGCGAAAGCATGTCGAGTGTAGAGGTATCCAGCAGAGCTGTATGACATAGCCTGAGATACCGTCCTACTGCAATACCTGCCTTCTGACCCTGCATATCAGGACCGTGCCTACGCTGTTGCCTTGCCGAAGACCTGACTGTTGTCCGTGGTACAACGATCCTCTATAGGTAAGACGTATTCGTCGCCACCCTGTAGAAGAGAACTATGGTCATGTCCCAGGTACAGAAAAGTCCTGAGGGTCTCTTCATCCCCAAAGACCTCATTGCCAATTTCGAGCACATTGAAGTCGATGCATCCTACCCTCATGCCATTGTGATCCGTTCGCCTGCCCATACACAGCACCTGGCAACCCTTCTCGCTCATATTGACCAGCGCCGTGAGGCCATTCATGCACGAAGTGGACTGCTGGACGAGAGTGATGCCTTGATTCGTGAGGATCGGGAGCGTGAGCGACAGTCGTGCGCTATGTGATTGACGCCGGAGTGGTCGTCCAGGTGGTTCATTCCTGAAGTCGATAGTGCTATGGCCCACCAGTGACTCGAACAGTATCTGTAAGACGTGGATGGCCCAGTTGCTCCAGATCTCCTGAGCGCCGAATGTGGGAAGGTCTTCTGACGATACTGTCGTCAAGGGGATATCACGTCCGACGCAGCGACGAAAAGCTTCACGACTTACTGACGTTGAACGTTCCACTGGTACCAGCGACGAATCTTGTCCAATATGCCTTCTTGCTGGCGTTACAGCATCAGCGTACTGTGTATGATCCCTTATACCTGGCTCTTGCTCAGGAGCGGAACGGTGATTTGATCAGGGCTGACAGCGCGCCCACTGTGTGGGCGTGATGGGCACCACGGTATCTACCTCCTCCAGAGGAGGCCAGGCCCGGGGCTGTTCCGGATGACCAGGTGGCCCCCCGCGGTTGCGTCCACTGGACACACGGCGTGGGCGTTGCCCCAGGGCATGGGCCGGGTCACTCGACAGTGGCCGTGAGGAGTGCTGCGCATCCTGCTGGAGACGTTTCAGCAAGCGTTGGACAGCGGCCTCTAGCGCTGCAACGCATGCTTCGAGAGCACGGATATACGTTTGGACGGCGACGGGCATTTGCTCCTACAGCTCTGAGGGCATGACGGTGTGGCGTTCATGGGCTATGAGCATACGCGGCATGGCTACGGTTGGCAAGCATCACGTATTGCGACTACGTGAACGCTTACCTCAGCTATTCATAGCGCTTCTTATCTTCCTCGTAATTCCTGATAAAGATATAACTTCCTCTTTTTATCTCAATCACTGCTACCAGCGTTTCTCCTTCGTTGATGGCAATATGGTTCTTCTGGTACTTGGCGTGTTTGCGCAGTAATTCCGTCCATCCTCGATATTTGCCAAACTGGTATGCACAGAGATTTGAGAAGAGCACAGCAGCTACTAACGCGATACAGCCAAAAAGAAAGACCATTGGACTCACGGGGTTTCTCCTTTGACCTCTCATGATGAGACTGGTTACCCCAAGATGAGAGAGGGGAGTCCCCTGAGCCTGGGGGCACAGGGGACCTGAGGAAGACGGAAAGGTAGCAGATGTCTCTATGTGAAGCAGCCTGCCTCGGTAGGGAAACGCTACGGAGGAGCTGCGTTATTGTCTGCTACTCATGCTATATTGCAAACACTATACCACGCTCGGGAACGAATACCGCGCCATGCCTGTTGTGGCGTGTGGCAGAACTCTCGTTGTTCTGAAGGAACGAGGGCGGGTTGCCAAAGACAAGGGGTGTGATGAGATTACCTAACTGCATGAACTCTTTGAGATAGCACGGTTTCACAAAATAGGCATCTACCCCTAGCGTCAGCGTCTCCTGGAGATCTGAGGGAGGGTTGGAACTAGTCACGATTGCTACGCGGCTGTCTGACCCTGGTAGGATTGCCCTGATCTGTTGCAAAATCTCTTTCCCATCCCGCTGTAGAATATTTGACATTGACTGCGCTGCCGGAGCTGGGGATGCCTGGATGCCTGGTCTGCGCAGCATCCCCTGTATTCGTTGCGCTGACCTTTACGCGGCGGCGCCTACGATCTGCAGCTCTTCCAGTGGTGTATTCTCGTATTTGAGGAGCCCAATCTGGGCATAGTGCGGACGCATACGATCGCTCAGCACGCCAATAGTCTTCAGGGCGGAGGTCACGCGCGTGAAGGACGACAGTGACGCCTGGCTCCGCCGTGCCGCCTCCCCCATGACCCGGCGGCACTCGTCAACTGGGAGGCCTATGGCTTCCCAGGCTTCCTTGGGATACGTGCGGCCGCGCAGGACCGAGCAAACTTCAAAAGCGTAGTCTTCACGCTCACGGCGCTCGGCATCAGAGAGCATCTCAGTATACGCATCCCGCAGGGATAAGACCCCAAAGGCGAAATGGCGTGCCTCATCCTGGCGCACAAAGTGGAGCAGCTCTTTGAGCAAGGGTTCCCGGGCCGCCTGGTACATCCGGGTAAAGAGGCCCATCGCCAGCCCTTCCAGCACCACCTGGAGACCGAGGTATTTGAGGTCCCAGCGCGACTCGTGCAGGATCGACTCAAAAATGCCCCTGGTGGTGTCGGAGAGAGGATATTCGTGTTCCAGCTTTTCATGCAGGTAGCGATAGAAGACTTCGGAATGGCGCGCCTCATCCACCACCTGTGTAGAGCCATAGAGCTTCGCATCAATCCACGGCACGGCTGCGGCCAGTTGGCCAGCCACGAAGATCGCCAGTTGCTCGCCGTGCAGGAACTGGCTCAGATTCCAGGCGAGGGTTTCGTACCGTAGCCGCGTTTGCTCTCGCGAAGTCATGCGGCGCCAGATGTCAGAATCACGCAAGAGTGCCACATTGGGGTTGATATCATCATCGAGAATAATGCCTTCCGGGTCCACGTTTTGCGTCCACGGAAGCTGGGTGGTGGCGTTCCACTGCTCACGTTTTGCCTTCTCGTAGAGCGCGCGCAGCTCAGGATGCTCGACGTCATAGTTCCACGTCATGACCGCGTCCATTATCGTTTGCACTGCCCATGTTCCCGTACCCATAGCCTGTCTCCTGGCACGATACCCTACCATGACGTTTTGCCTACCCCAATTTTGTCTATCCATTGATAGACAAAATTATGGTGGCCGTCAAGGTAAAAAAGTGGGACAGATAGGCAAGTCCGGTGTGCCGCTCAAGCCACGGCCATACGCCGACGCACATGATATGCCAGCCGCACCCCGTGTACGCTTACGGTAACCATCGCCCATGCCAGGGCAAGCACGAAGAGGTGCGTGGGCAGCCCGACCCAAAAGCCAAACATCCACATCCAGGTGTAGATGTTGCGACGCCCGGCAATGAGCCGAAAGCCACGGTCGAATGACCCCAGTTCGTCGAGTTGTTTCCCAAACCACAGATGCCCGGCATAGTAAAGCAAGTTATCGAGCAAATCGCTTACCATCAGACCACCGCCTATCCACCACCATTGCGCATCATTCGTACTGGTGACAAGAAAGCTCGTTATGGTAAGATACCATGCATGCTCCATGAAAAAATCGAGGACATGCTCGAGTTCTCCAAGACGTGAGGTCTGCAACTTCGTACGAGCCAGTTTGCCGTCAACGCCGTCGAGCACCTCCACAGCATAGGTAAGCGTAATGCCAAGGCGCAGCCAGCCGTGCAGAAACAAGAAGGCAATGCACGCGCCGAGAAGACCGGTGAATACCGTCACCTGGTTGGGGGTAATACGGGTGTTGCACAGCCAGTAGACAAGCCGATTTTCGAATACCGGGTCGAGCACCAGGGCCGGTAGATCCAGCGCACATTTTTGGGCCGCGCGGATCAAGGTACGTGTCGCGATTTTGGCCTCTTCTGGTGTGGTCACCGTGAGTACGTAGAACGGCATGGGACCGCGGTGTGTAGGGCTATAGGTATCTAGCATCTCGGGCTTGAGCACTGGGCTATGGTGTAACCACTGCTTGAGACCAGCGGTTGCCCACATGTCGAGCTGGGCGTGCGACAGGCGGGCGGCCGCTGGCATTGGGTCTGTCGTAGCCCGCGGTGCTGGTAACCAATGCGGAGAAGTTCTCGCTAGCAATGCCACAAAGAGGCGTGGGTCGACGAGGCAATCGCCCCGCACGAATAACACATCGCCTGGCACAGGCAAGAGGGCTCGCAGTTGGTATGGCAAAGCGTCTGGGCCATGGGGCACGACATGCAAGACGACATCATCAGGCAAACGAGCCTGCTGGAGTGCCGGTGGTATTGTGCTCACCCCATAGAGGTAGAACTCGCGGACACCGTGTTTGTAGAGTTCTTTGATATGCCGAGCTGCCAGGGGTATCCCACCTACTGGTAATTGGGCCGCTGGCACGTCAGAGAAAAGAATGACGGCCGGAATCGTCATTTAATAGGCCTCCCAACATCGTAACGATGGCATGCGCATTTCCCATCTCCTTGTCTATGTGTTTTTGCTCGCTGGCCTGCTCTTGCTTGGGGGCATGGTATGGCAAGTGGGTATGACGGACCTCCTGACGAGCTTCGGTGTTGTGGGTTGGTGGATTGTGCCATGGGTCTTGCTGGAAATTGTGCCTGTGGTGCTGCACACGGCTGGCTGGGCCGCCTGCTTTTCCAAGCATCATCAGGCCGTGTCGTTCGGACGCCTCTTCATCGTACGTTTGGCGGGCAGTGCGATCAACCAGGTCACACCCACGGCAACGATCGGCGGGGAGGTTGTCAAGGTCCTCCTGTTAGAATCGACGTTGCCAAGGGCACTGGCCACTGCCACAGTGGTCATTGATAAGGCCAGTTTTACCCTGGCGCAGATCTGCCATCTTGCCCTGGGGACCTTGTATCTCACCGGTCATTTGCCCGTCCCGGCCGCTGTGCAACTCGGCCTGGGGCTTACTATTGGGCTGATTACACTCGGCCTGGTAGGTTTTGTCGCCGCGCAACGCTACGGCTTATTGTCCAAGTTGCTCGGCTGGCTCAGTGGCTTTAATAGAGGCCGGGCCAGGCTTGAGCGTTGGCGCCAGCATCTCATCCCTCTCGAAACCTCAATGGCAGCCTACTACATTGCGCATCCATGGCGATTTGGTGCATCAGTGTGCCTGCATTTTGGCGCTTTCGCTTTTAGCAATATCCAGAATTTTCTCTTGCTCCGCGTGCTGCTCGGGGCCAACGCACCAGGATTGACGGAGGCGATCATGGTGACCATCACCGTCGCTGCGTTGGATCAGGTGTTTTTCTTCGTCCCAGCGAGGCTTGGCACCTTCGAGGGCGTCCGTTTTACTATCCTGTCCAGCCTCGGTGTGGCTCAGGTCGCAGGGTTGGCATTTGGGCTGATGGCACGACTTGAAAGCATCGTTTGGAATGGTTTCGGACTCCTGGCCTATGTCTGGTACACGCGTACAGAGCATGGCCTCCGACGCGTCCAGCCCCTGGCCAGCTCGTCGACGCCCGCACCACCGACGCCGTGATAAGCCTCAGGTATTATCCCTACACCGAGGTGGATTTCTCATTGCTGAGACCGTGCTGCTGGCGCCGCTCACGGACGGTAAACACCACCCAGGCCCCGGCAAACAGATAGGTTCCTATAGTTGTTGCCCACAGAAACCACTGCAGTCCGTCGATCAGGGCCAGCACGGGCAAGACGTAGGCAAAATCACGGCTGGCCAGGTGCTCATAGAGGCGGGCGAGGGTGCCATGCATCTTCTGCTGACGCAACAGGTACGGCAGATACACTGCTATGGAGACCAGGATACCACCCAGAGTGAGCCCACCAAGCACAAAATAGAGCGTATCGTACTCCCGACGGTACAGACCCAGTGCAATGCTCGGGAAGAGCACGAGGTGTACGACATTATCCATGATGAGATCAAGTTTTGCACCAAAAGCTGACTCCTGAAAGGTCAGACGGGCGATTTCGCCATCACAGCCGTCCAGAATGGTCGAGAGCAGAAATAATAGACTACCCAGCACCTGCCACACCTGTGACGGTTGCGCCAAACAGAAAGCCCCCATGATTCCCACCGCAGCAGAAGCCAAGGTGATCTGATTCGGCGTTGCCGACGTGCGCATGAGTCGTTGCGTGAGGAGCCGAGAGAGGCGTCGATCCAACATCCGCACCAGCACACTGTCGCCCTCACGCCCTAGGCTCCGGAGTAGTTGCGCCTCGGCCATCGCCACACTGGTATCCAGTGGTTCCGTGATCAAGAGCCACAGACGTCGGCTGACATCGAGCGCCCGGACAGTGGTCTGGGCGAGCAGCCTGGTCAGGAGGACCAAGTCTGGCGCGGGTGACTGGCTGACCTCGTGCGACATCTGGCCTAACACCTGGCCCAACTGCGTGCCAGAGCAGCGCAGGATCCCGGTGCTACGGTAAGCAGGAGCACCTTGTACAGCACCGGCGACGATCCGACCGTCATGCACGATGATATCTGCCGGAGTAGAGGCAGCGGCTGTGGTGACGCAGAGCGTCGAAGCAGGGGCGCCTTGCAGATCCGCGAGCACACGATAATCAAAGACTGCTGGCACCGTTACTACCAGCACGTCCTCTGCCGGGAAAGCAGCCGCCAGATGCCCAGGCTCGGTGGCATGCAGAGCATGCACCTGCCAGGCGATGTCGCGGAGCTTATAGGCCGTTGCCAGGCTGGAACGCACCCATTGTACCTCGCGCTGCACCAGCACAATCCAGCGTCGCACGCCGGCCTTACTCCCCCCGAGGAGGACGCGATGTAAGAGGGGCAGCCCGGCGATCTCAGCAAACCAATGCCCCTGAGCAATCACGATGACCCCGGTCGTGCTGGGAGGCATGGCTAGTCAGCCCTCATGGTGGGCGTCATATCTACCGCGGTGGGTGCAACAGTATCGAGGCGCACCACCCGCAAAAGCAAGGGTAGGACTGTAAACACCGCCACGAGATTACAAGTGACGGACAGCGCTACAAGTAAGCCAAAGCTAAAAATGCCGGCATGGCGCGCCACCATGAGACTGCCAAAACCAGCAATGGTCGTTAACGTCGCCAGGAAAACGGCCTTGCCTGTACTCTGCGTGGCACGCTCGCTGGCTGCCTTGGGAGGCTCAAGAGCACGATCCACGAGATGGATACTGTTGTCAAAGGCCATACCCATGAACAAAGGGATGACGATCAAGTTTGCGATGTTCATTTGCATCCCAAAGAGCGCCATACAGGGAAGCATCCAGAGGGCTGCCACCCCCAGAGGCAGCAGCGCCAGCCAGGTCGGTTTGAGACGTCGAAAGTGCACCAACGTGAGACCAACGATCGTGATCAGGGCGTACACACCTCCACGCACATATCCCTGTTGCATGCTCTGGATCGAGTAAAACGCTACCACAGGAGGGCCAGTGACGTCGGCATCAATACTCTGTAGCTGGTGC
>JBMDXC010000168.1:0-6247 GCA_048594805.1 Candidatus Entotheonellaceae bacterium
TCTACACGGACTCGGCTAGCAGCTATCGCGCGCTCAAGGGCTATGTGCACGAGTTCGTCAATCACACCCAGAAAGAGTACGCACGTGGGAATGTCCACGAGAACCGGGCGGAGTGCCTGTTTTCCTTGCTCAAGCCGTACCTGCGGGTGTTTCGGGGAATCAGCAAAACCAATCTGCCGGGGTATGTGGGATTCTTCCAATTCCTGCGCAACCTTCATCAACTGACAGCGTTCGAGCAAGCCGAGATGATTTTGTATGCGGCGCTGGATCCGGCCATTGCCAGCAGAGCCAGACAGGGCAATTTTGTCAAATGTCTGGATCACTTCAACCTGCTACAAACCGCTAGAAATTGAGCGATCCACGTTTGAAACACCACCTCGAAACATTATCCGCAACCAGAAGGAACACGACCAAGCATTTCAGAATTTTGCGTACTCGTATTTCTAAAACCTTTAAAGTTTACAAAGGAATATATGCGATAATTTCTTAATCAGCAAAGGCCGCGCTTCATGGACTTTTGAAATTTTAAACGTGCAAAATTTCAAATAATCATACCGCGGAAAACCTAGTATCGATGTAAATGAACTTTTAGAATTTTGAGTACGCATAAACCTGCAATGATGCCTTTCCAATCCTCAGTTCGGTCCACTAGGAAGGAGATTGAGATGGTTACATGACGTGTCCAGACGCGTCTCGAACGCAAGTGAACAGGGCCCGACGAGTGGCTAGTGATCACCCGTCATCCCCTCGCAGACGATCGGACGTTGGAGCCCCACGCCTCTCGGGGTGCCACGGATCAGGATACCCGCTATCGCTACCGCTATTATCTCACTCCGACGTGGGTATCCGAGTCGAAGCCGAAGGAGCCGTTGCTGGCGGAACGGGCTCGGGTGATCACAGCGGGTGTCTGCATCGAAGCCAGCTGTCAAAGAGGAAAGGGAGAGGCGGGAATGGACGCATACTAGGTGCGCACGTGGCAGAGCTGGCATCACCACATGGCCTTGTCCGTGATCGCGGTGTGGTCCTTGATCGCCGAAACGCACCGAAGCAACAGTTCACGCCCCCCAGACCCTCCCGCACGTGCGCTACGGGCTGAGCGTGCTGCTGATAGAGGCCTTCTTGACGCTCGGTGTGTCCTCGATCTGTCGCCATGTGCAGCACCAATGAATGTGCAACGAGTCGGCCCGTTTTACCATCATCGTACCCGTCAATGCCTACCGCCAAGGAAGTGACATCGAGACACACAGTAGGTATAGCATAACCCAAAAGTGACCAGGACTCACACGGTGACTTCTTGTCTCCGCATACGATCTGGCGACATCGCATTATTTTTCTGCTGCACCCACGCCGCCAGCAGTTCTTCAACCAGTGTGCTGAATTCTTTTCGCCCCTCTCGGATCAGGAAAATTTTCACCTCATCATGCAGGGCATGAGGGATGTAAGCGGTGACTTGGTCATATTGGGGACTACTACGTTTTCCTCGTGGTCTCCCAGGGCCTTTCCGTTCTTCCTTGTCTGGCACTGTGCCTTGCACCTGGGCAACCTCAGTGACGGTCGCCTCCCCGCGCTTGCGCTCAAAAATAGCATCAAATTTACTGGGCGCTTTTGTCTGTGCCTTCATATAGGAGTTCTCTCCCCACCTGCTGATACTCTTCCCACCCCTCCTGAGCATTGGGGTCATTGACTTGGTAGACCGGAACGCCTTGGAGTGCAGCTTTCTGAAATGCGACGAAACGCCGAATGCTGGTCTTCAATACCGGTACGCCTACTTCCTCCAGCTTCGCACGGGCTTCTTCACCATCCCGACTCGGTCGTGGTGGCACAATCGTCAGGAGCACACGAAAACGACGAGAGCCGATGTCCTCAAGCGCGTCAAGAATGAGAAATAACGCATCAAGGCTCAGGGCATCTGGGGTGACGGGAATGACGAGCATGTCACATCCCTCAGCCAGCGCGTGTAAATCCTCCTGGGTTGGCCGTGCTTGAGTGTCAATAATAATGTGCTCATACTGACGGGCAAACCGTGCCGCTTGGCGTTCGTCAATCACCCGAAAGGGGAGCCCTTTCCGCTTGGCCCAGCCGGTGGCACTCCGGTTCGGGTCACCGTCAATGAGCAGGGTGGGCTTGTCCTCCTGAAAGAAGGCAGCCAAATGCACAGCCGTGGTCGTCTTCGCTTGGCCACCCTTGAAGCTTGCGACTGTCACAATCATGACCATCTCACTTGAGATTTTGCGTTTTCAAAAGTTTAAAAGTTCAAACGCGAGCAATTCTTACACGCAAATGCCGAAACCGCCAGAAAAAAATTCTGCCTTGGCTCATAGTCCTATGTGGGACTTATTTATGAAATTTCAAACGTTCACAATTTTAGCAGTTTAAACTTCTAAAAACTCATCATCCCTCGAACGAATTATTTTAGAATTTTGAAAACGCAAAATTCTAAAACTTTGAAAGTCTACAAAGGGATATATGCGATGATTTCTTTATCAGCAAAGAGCCATTCTTTATGGACTTTTGAAATTTTGAACGTTTAAAATTTCAAGTAATCATACTGCTGAAAACCTGGTATAGATGTAGATGAACTTTTAGGATTTTGAGTACGCAAAAACTTGCACAGCTGCCTTTCCAACCCTCAGTTCGGCCCCCTATGAACGTCAAGAAAATTATTGCACTAGCGTAATTTCAGGCTATTATTGCAGGCTGTAACAAGGTCGCGGAAAGGCAATGCCCCCAAGTATTGGGTCAGCATTCACCGTGAGGGAAAGATCTCAACAAAGGCAAGAGAACCATGTAGGAGAGCAAAAACATCCGAGGGCAGAAGCACAAAAGCCGACTTGGCGAAGTCGGCTTTGCTTGCAGACTCACGATACGGTCTTAGGGCCTGCTGCCAACAGGCTCAAGGCGCCATCGGAGACTAGACGAAGACTCACACCATCAATCTAGCCTACCAAGCGCCAGCCGTCAAGCCCAAATTGTGAGCCTCAGAGGGGACGTGTGTCCCAAAATCAGCGCTGCCCTCACAGGCACAGCGGACGCCCAATCCCTGTCCGCGCTACACCAGTGAGGCTACATGACCGCAACTCCCTATCCAAAACTCACATCGAAAAAGCCCCACGGGGGGTTTCGTTTTCTCCTCGTCCAACAACTGTGTCTCGTGTGGTGGGCATACCGCAGCCGATGTATCCAGCTCATGGATCTGCGTGTCTGGTTTGCCGCCCATGAGATGGTGGCGCGGCGCTGCCAGCTTGCTCCTGACCAAGTCCCAGACTATACGCCCACTGAACTCCATGGGCTCGTTGGTGGAGTAGGGGGGGAGCATCTCCGGGCCTCCCTCCGCCGTCTCGAAGCGGTAGGGCTCCTCGCGTGGTCACAGACGCAGCTCACGTTTGCTACATCTCCCGCAGATCTCCGGGGCATCCACGATCTCGCGGACTTCCGTGGCATGCTCCACGCTATCCCCAATGGGCAGCGCCGTGTCCCTGTGCCCCGCCAGGTTGTGCGGTGCATTGCAGGGGGGTGCCGCGCCACCGTCATCGCGACGATGCTAGGGCATATGATCCGTTGTCTCTACTATCGGGAGCAGCGCTGCATCAGTGGTGGCTGGTGCAAAGCCTCCTGGATTGCCGAGGTCTTTCGCATGGACCTGCGCAATATCAAAGCCGCCCGCAAACACTTGGTCACGATCGGCTGGCTGCGCCTCTGCGATACCCCACAGCCCCTCTGCAACCGGTGGGGGACGTATGCGCTGATCAATCTCACCTGGACACGCGCCGCCAGTGAGCGTACAGCCGAGGCCAACCTCGAAACCTCCTCCTCTGGATCACCACCCCCTCCTGAGTTCTGCACAACCGAATTACCACCCCTTCCTAAGGAACACACACAACCCTTCCAGGAAGTCCAATACCAGCAACCCGCGCTACAGGCGGACTTTCCCACACCATCCCACCCGCGCCAGCACACCGCCCCCGCCTCAAGTAGACCCTCTTCTGGTGTGAAGAAACTGGCTCAGGAATACAGCAAGCCGGCCACCATCCAGCCCCCAACCCTGCGTCACATCATCCCCAACGATCTGCAGGACACCGCGCGACTCCTCACCCTCTTTGCACAGGCTCAGGCCCAGGGCTTGATCGGGAAGAGTGACAGCGATCGGCTGACCTTCCTCGCCCTCGCCGAGCATGCCAGGATCGTCGGAAGTCAGAATCCCTGCGGACTCTTTGCCGCGTTAGTGCAACGGCAGCACTGGCACTTTGTGACCGACAGTGATGAGGATGTTGCGCAGGCGCGGTTGAAGACCTACCTCTATGGTCCCACTGCCCGGGCCGCGCCGCCACCCGCCACCGCGCCGGCAGAACTCTCACGAGATGCCGCCATTGTGCGGTATGTACGCACGCAGCTGGCCCGGGCCGGCTGGCAGGGGGAGGCGTTTGACCTCGTGAGCCGTGGAGACCCGACGTGGACGCGCGAACGCTGGGAGCACGCCTCTGCGGAATTGGCCCGAGCGCAGGCTGCCTGGCAGTACGCCAATAACCTCAACCGCATTGGCGATCTCACCGACGTTAGGAATGCCCTGGACTCGCTTGGCGTGTATACGGTGGAGGAAGACAGCCTGGCGTAAGACCTCCGCAGGAAGGCTGTCTAGAGGCGGTTGTTCCAGGACTGCCTATGGCGACTTCTCCACAACGCCTGGGGAAAACCAAGGTATGGGAAGGGTGAACCACTGCCGTGCTCAGCCCCTGGGCTGTCTGCCTGCTGCTGCAACAGTGACGCCAGCGGCCCTCCCCTGCCGCTATACTGCGAGGCGTGCTCGACCCATCGCGGTGCTCAGCGACAGCACCGCGGGTCGCCTGTAGTGGGCGAGCGCGTCACCCGCAGTGGGAGACCACTCGTAGCGCTGGTGCTTGCTGTATCCGATTGAGACCTTAAAAATTGTCTCGTAGTGAATCCAGCTGGAAGGAAGCCGAGAAAGAAACGCAAGGGTTCCCTCGACAGTCTATCCCTCAATGGGAAAACCACGTGCTGCGTCTTCAAGCCCCTGAATGGATAGCCCATACTTGGAAGGACAGAGGCTGTCAGTCGAATTGTATGTGATCTTCACAGTTCCAGAGAGCTACTCCAGATAGAGGCCCAGCTCCTTATCCACCATCAGTAGAAAAGTCAGAGTCAATGCGGCTATCAGGTGCTTGGGCGACTTGCCAATGAGAAGTGTCTCACGTCAAGAGCATTCGCCATAACGCAATGTTGCGCCCCCT
The DNA here is from genome assembly GCA_048594805.1 of Candidatus Entotheonellaceae bacterium. Taxonomy (GTDB): domain Bacteria; phylum Tectomicrobia; class Entotheonellia; order Entotheonellales; family Entotheonellaceae; genus SXND01. Next base: position 5,247 of record JBMDXC010000168.1, read on the forward strand.
TCTCTTTTCAACACTTGTCATCAGATGCCAGTGCTCGGAAGCACCCGGTTCTGGAAACCAAATGCGGCATAATGTATCGTGCGACCCGTTGGCTGAAAGGAGGTGAACACCTCCGGGCAAGCCGCAAGGCGAAACGCCTTGTAACTCTGTCTTTATGCAGGTGCAAATCCTGTCCCCCAGACGCAGGGGTGAAAGCGTCACCCCCAGCCCGACGACTGGTCCTCAATGGGCTGAAGCGGGGTGAAACGGCGGTATCGGGAAGCCTCACCCCCGAAACCCGTCTAGCAGGCGTCGATGGATAGCGCAAGCGAAGAGACGGTTGAGCCATCGTGAATGCCACCCAGCGAAAGAGGCTGACACGCTGGAGCCAAAAGGCACAGGATAGGGCACTGGCAGCCGTGACACTGACCAGTATGCGTTGCCCACAAACCCGGTGGATAGTCTCATCCTACAGGCGCGAGCCATGAAGACAGGGAACGGAGTAACCTGCTGGTGGTCCTCGGCGCTTCGGCGGGTCGAGGAGGTGCCAACCGGATGCCACCAGTGGGCGGGATGCCCGAAGAAGCCAAGGCCAGGGGTAATGCCCTGGATATGCTGACGTCGGGCCGGTGTCCTGAAAGGTAAAGCGGTGAGTCAGAGGTTACGGGCCAAAACACAGGGCTCCGCCCTGATGGTGGCCTGGCAAGACATCCCCTGGAAGCACATCCAGCGCCATGTCTTCCGCCTCCAAAAGCGGATTTACCGAGCCACGCAACATGGACAGGTCAGAACAGCACACAAGTTGCAGAAATTGCTGCTAAAGTCATGGTATGCTCGGCTGCTCGCTGTGCGGCGCATCACCCAAGATAACCGCGGCAAACACACCGCGGGCATCGACGGGAGGAAGTCACTTACCCCACCCCAACGGTGGCGCCTGGCCACCGCACTCCGTCTCACCGGCCACGCAGCGCCACAGCGACGCACCTGGATTCCGAAACGCGGGAGCCCTGAAAAGCGTCCGC
>JBMDXC010000169.1:0-34319 GCA_048594805.1 Candidatus Entotheonellaceae bacterium
ATTCTTGGAAGGAAAGGCAACATCAATGAGCAATGCACTGATCGAAAAGCCCAGTCGGTTTCGAGTGCTGCAAGCGCAATATGCAACGTTCATCACAGAGCAATCCATCGTCACGGACCAAGTGATCAGCACGGCTACGACAGCACGACTCGAAGCCATCGACCTGGAACTTTTCCGATGGGAAGGTGTGCATAAAGACGAAATCAAGGCGTTCGGGGGGATTGACACCTTCACACCCTCCGCTGGGCCAGGCGTGCAACCCTCTCCGGCTTAGGGCCCGCTGCCGGAGTGTTGTGCTGGGCTGGAGCGTCTGCGCGGAATCCGTGCTGAGGGGCCGGTGCAGGTCCATCCCCGCGCAAGGTCGTTCCACAATGCGCGCCAGACAATATTCACATCTGTCCAGACGATCCGCTGGCACCCCAAGGACGGGCTCTACCAGAACCAGTGTCGGGGCACGATAAGGAGAGGCAAGACCATGGATACATATGTCGAGCAGTATCAAGCCAAGGATGGAGGCGTCACCCTACATCCCTGGACGGACGTCCAGGGATCGAAAAAGGAGAACTTCTACATTACTGGGGTATCTGGCACCCCGGTGGCTTCGTGGTTCCGGGAGGTGCTCCGCACGAAGCACCTCACCGATATCGCCGACTTTCCCTATACCCCATCGAGGTTTTATGCCTAAAGCGCTTCGGGGGTCAGCAGGGCAAGCCATGCAAGGCACGCAGGGCGACAACGGTCAACGCAGCCCAGCGCCGTGCACCCGCGTCGTGAGCCCCGTCGGGCGCGCTGAGAGGCCGTGGTACCGCACACAGCCTGGCATGTCCTGACGGCTGCGTGTGCCCCGTTCTCGCGCACTCGGAGGCCATCACGTGTAGGCTGAGGGACGTTTGCGGTCCCCTCTCCATCGACGTACGATCTCCCCCTTTCTACCACGTCCTCCAGGAGGACAGGAGAGGAGCATGATGTCTCCCACAGCGGAGCAAATCCACTACTCCACAGAGACGTTCAACGAGTGCAGTCGCTTGGGGTACAGCGGCAGAGTGCAGGCCGGCATCCAGTATCTCATGCGCCGGTAGCGTGCTATCCCAGAATCCCTCCAAACGCGCTTTCTCCACGCAGAGTTCCTGACCTTGCCTGCCGACACCCAGGCCGGCATTACAGACCTCCTGCTCGTCCGGAGCCGCGAAGCCGGCATCACCGAACGCACGGCGGCCCTCCGATACCAGATGCGTGAACGCCAGGCCCAGAACACGCGGCTGGATGCCGTCGAAGCAGGCATCAACGCCGCGTACAAAAAACGCTGGCACCGCCTATGCGGGAGGGCTGCCCTGTACGCACTGGCCGCCCTCCTCCTTTCCGTCTATAACGCTCTGTGAGGCCAGAGGGTCGGGTACCTTTCTACATATATGCAGGTAAAATACGCCAGACTCGCCCGTCGCTATCACAGCGGTAAAACGACATAGAGAAGATGGCCATCATGTCGTCACGTCGCCCCTCACCAGGGGCGGTTGGAATTGCATCAACAGCGGCACTCAGCAATAAGACATGGCATGCCAACAGAGAGCCATATCGCGCCCGACGGCGTATAGCACGCATCTGAGCTTGCCCTGGGCCGGAGGAATATCCAGTAAGGTTGTGGACGGCATAGTGGCGGCTCCTGGATACCTGGATGTGAATGCAAATCCAACGTATCACACGAGCATCTCGCTGTGCTAATGTCGTGTGACTCGATTTAGCGCTGGGCACCATGGCGCTGCGTGCCGTCCTGCACGCCCTCGACCCCCTCACAGACTGGACCATGGACCGTTACATAGAGCATATCATCTCCCTCTGGAGACCAGACCAGATGGGCCATTCTACCAGCCTGGCAACTCATGTGAAACACCTCAACGTAATAGACGAAAAGATGTCAGGCGCTTGACAAGTCCCGCAGGCCATATTACATTTGCTTTTTAGCACTCTCTTGAGGCGAGTGCTAACAGCAATGTTCCCTTGCCGCACATGCTCGAGAGCATTATCATACCTAGGGTTTTATGGATACGTGGGAGGAGAGTAGGGTATGCCGATCTACGAGTACCGCTGCCTCGACTGTGGCCATCAGTTCGAACTTATGCAGAAGTTTTCGGATCCTCCGGCAGAGGCGTGTACGTCCTGCTCTGGGACCGTACAGAAGCTGATTTCACGCTCCGCCTTTCACCTCAAAGGCAGTGGGTGGTACGTTACTGATTACGGTCGTAATGGCAGCGCCCCTAGCAAAGCTACGGGCAAGAGTGACTCAGAGAGCGGTGCAGAGAGTGGCGACAAGAAAAGCACAGGTGAGAGTAGTGGGTCTGCCAGCACAACCTCTACGAGCAAAGAATCTACCAAAAGCGCCACAGCATCCTCAGCAGCGTAGCCCCTGCGTATCTCTAGGGAGGGCCCAGACCTACATGGATGACCCTCCTTCCTTCTTTCCCTGAGTTCTAGGCCGTTTGACTCGCCCGACGCGCCCGAATGTTGATACTAAAAAGCGGTTTTTCGCGGAAGGCAAAAATATTTTTGAATTGCTCTTTTGAGAAACCTGCCTCTTTCCCCTGTCGCAGTCGGTAATGTAACTCCATCTCACGGCCGTCTTGTAACACGCCGCGGACGATGATCTTGTCATCCACGGTTTTCACCCGAAAGGCGCCGTACTGCACTTCCTCGCCGCGGGCGAGATGCTTAAACATATTCTGGGTCAAGACAGTATAACTTTTCACCACTGTTTCCTCACGTTAACTGCTGCTAAGGACGCTCATACCCAGGGCGCAATACGATGCTATGCGATGTGCAGATTTGTAACAACTCCTGTATCTGTGTGTCAAGGGCATAGACCGGTGTAGGTATGCAGGGTTGACACGCCATACAAAAGACGCTACGCTGCGCCACACCGTCTTGTATGCATACATGACAGGAGCGAGGGAAGAGGGGCCCTTGCTGTGCGCCACGGCGAGAGCACCGTCTTATCCCTCAGAGTATCCCCCAGCGAAGCAGTGCTGGCGGGGGAGGGAGTGTACTGTATGCGAGTGATGCAGATTGGCCTAGGTTCTATTGGCTGCGCTGTGTCCCGTCTCCTCGTCCAGAAATCTGGTTGGCAGATTGTGGCTGCGGTAGATGCTGACCCTGCGAAGCAGGGGCGTGACTTGGGAGAAATCGTCGGGCTGGGGCAGCGACTTGGCGTCACGGTGATGAGTGACCTCGCAGCTCTCCAGGATTCTCATGTGAATCTGGCCTTCCTCACCACAGTTTCCAGGTTTCCTGAAGTCCTGCCAACGCTTACCACTTTGATCCAGCATCACATTGATGTCGTGGCCTCGACAGAAGAGCTTTTTTATCCCTACTATCGTTATGCTGAACAGGCATTGGCCCTGGATGAGCTGGCGAAGCAGCACGGCGTGTCTGTCTTGGGGACAGGGATTACCCCAGGTTTTGTGATGGACACCCTGGTGCTGGTGTTGACGGGGGCCTGCCAGCACATCAACCGCATTGCCGTAACGCGCGTGGCGAATGCCTCCGGCGCACGGCCATCACTGCAAAAAAAGCTGGGCCTTGGCCTGACGCCAGAGACCTTTGCTGAGCACACGGCCCAGCGGCATGTGGGCGTGTTTGGTCTGGTCGACTCTCTGGCGTTTTTAGCGCACGTCCTCAAGTGGCACATGGATGAGTTTAAGGAGCGCCTCGTCCCTGTCATCGCTGACAAGCCTGTGCGTTGCGCCCAGGGGGGGGTTGAGACGGGCCAGGTCTGTGGCGTACGTTATATCGTCAAGGGTATCAGTCATGGGAAGGAAGTGATCTCCTTTGACCTCCGCATGTATCTCGAAGCAGAAAACGTGCGCGATACCATTTACATTGAAGGGACACCAACGATTGAGATGACGATCAAGAGCACTGACATGGGCGACGTTGCCGCAGCGGGTCTCCTGGTGAATATGAGTCCCCTCGTGCACCAGGCCAGAGCGGGACTCCTGACCATGGTCGATCTGCCCCTGCCGCATTGGCAGCACTAAGAGAGGCCTAGGCCTCTGAACGCTCCTTGTAGAGACCCACAAACGATGAGGCACCCATGAGTCTGAGGCCAGGTGTACTCCCCTTTCAGTGGCTGGCGCGTGCGACGGCAGATGGGTGGATTGCTTCCCCCACACAAGCAGTGGAGGAACGCCAACTGCAACCGGCGAGCCTCGATCTCCGCCTCGGAACCGTGGCGTATCGCATTCGCAGTAGCTTCTTGCCCGGCCATGAACCGGTGGAGCACAAATTAGCGGTACTCACCATGTATGACATTCCCCTTGCCCCAGCCGCAGTCCTGGAACGAGGCCATGTCTATCTCATCCCGCTCCTCGAAGAGTTAGCCCTCCCGCCCTACTTGCGCGGCAGAACTAATCCCAAGAGTTCGACGGGACGCTTAGACGTTTTTACACGCGTCATTACCGATGCGCATTCACGGTTCGACGATATTCGTCCCGGTTATCATGGCCGACTGTACCTGGAGGTCTTTTCACGTTCTTTTACCATCAAAGTGCATCACGGCCTCTCGCTGAATCAACTGCGACTGTTTTTTGGTGAGGCGCCTCTCGACGATGTCGCCTTACGCCAGCTCTACCAGGTCGAGCCCCTGCTGTATGACGATGACGATCAGCCCATTCCTCTCGATGCCGTCCATCTGGATGGGGGACTCTTCATGGGTGTAGCAGCAGGACGCGCCGAAACACTTGTTGGGTACAAAGCCAAAAAGAACAGTGACATCATTGACTTGGGCAAGGTCGGTGTCTACGATCCGTCGGCCTTCTGGGAGCCTGTCCATTGCTCCCCAAGCCGTCCACTGATTCTTGAGCCTGAGGAATTTTATATACTCACATCCAAAGAAAAAGTCTGTATCCCTCCGGCATATGCCGCCGAATTGGTGGCCTATGACGCTGGCTCAGGGGAGTTGCGCACCCATTATGCGGGCTTTTTTGACCCGGGCTTTGGCTATGGACACGGCAAACATCGTGGGACCAAAGCCGTACTGGAAGTACGTCCACACGACGTGCCGTTTCTCGTCGAGGATGGACAGCTCTTCTGCAAACTCTGCCTGGAAAGTACTGCGGAAACGCCTCAGGTCGTCTATGGTGCGGCTCTCCAATCGCACTATCAGACGCAGTCCCTCACGCTCGGGAAACAATTTCTCCCGTGGGATGCTATCCCCCCCAAATAGTGAGCTGCTTTCTGCCTGCCACGCTTTGACAAAGCCAGAAGCCAACGGTAGAATCAGCCGGATGACTGCAGGGGATGACAGTGCGGGTATAGGGAAGCAACCATGCAGATTACTGTGAAGCTGTTTGCGCTCATGCGGGAAAAAGCTGGCACAGACACCATCACACTCAAAGTACCAGCAGGGGCGGCTGTTACGCAAGCCATGGCGACGCTGGTGTGCCAGTATCCCGCGCTTGAGCCTTATATAGCCAATACACGCTTTGCTTTACATATGGATTTCGTGAATCCGGAAACGACTTTAGCTGAGGGCGATGAGCTCGTGCTCATCCCTCCCGTGAGTGGAGGAGCCTGATGTTTCGCGTCACGACAGAACCCTTGAGCGTGCAGCAGGTGAATGACCTGGTCAAACGCCCCACCGACGGCGCCGTGGTGACCTTTGATGGCATCGTACGCAATAATTTTGATGGTCGCCCGGTCCGCTACCTGGAGTATGAAGCGTATGCCGCAATGGCAGAAAAGAAGCTGGCCGCGATCGGTGCTGAGGTGCAGCAAAAATTTGCCGTTGGCGAGATTGCCATGATGCATCGTATCGGACGGCTTGAGATTGGTGAGAGTAGCATTGTCATCGCGGTTGCCGCTCCCCATAGACACGCGGCCTTCGAAGCCTGTGCCTACGCTATGGATCGGGTCAAAGCTGATGTCACGGTGTGGAAAAAAGAGTTCTTTGCCGATGGTGCTGACCATTGGGTGAATCAAAATTGACTATGACAGACCACCCAGATTATCGTGCCGCGTTACTCACTCCCCATCCCTTCTGGGCAACTCTCTCTACAACGACGGTGAAGCAGCGTATCGAGCAGTTATTGGCCGCCCCGGACAGCGCTGCGCTCGTCCAGGCGTTATCGCCTGTCGAATACACAGTACTCTTAAAGGCTGCTCCGGACATGCGGGCACTTCTGCTGCAACTTGGGCATCCTGAACAGATTCGGACCGTGTTGGATTTGGACTGTTGGCACAAAGACACGCTCGAGAGCGCACGCGTTCTGGAGTGGCTTGAAGCGTTGCAGCTGAGCGGTGAGGCTGTCTGCGCCCAAACGCTTCAAACACTCGACAGCGAAATGCTGAGCGTTGTCTTGCATCGATATATCCGTGTCAATGCTGCTCTCCCCTCTGAAGAGGAGATGGACCCCGGCCCCTATGATGAAGTGCTACACAACGAACTCTATCGCGTCACATTCATTGCGCAAGACAGCCCTCTTAACGAGCGGATAGCAGAGTTTCTGCGTGTGCTGCGCCTGATTGATCTTGATATGTATCACCGCCTTATGCAGGAGGTGATGTGGGCGCAGGAGAGTGAACTCGAAGAGTGGGCTTATCGCTGGAGGACGGGGAGGCTCCAGGACGAGGGTATTCCCGACTACTATGAAGCACTAGAAGCCTATCATGTCATTGATGTTGGCCCGCTCCACACTCCCCCTCCCGATCCCTTGGAGCCTCCCGGGGTGCCTGCGAGTGCTGAGGAGTCAGGGCGCCTCCCAAGTTATGCTTGGAGCCTGACTCCGTCGGGCTCGTTGCTGGCGCAGGCTCTCCGTGGCGATTTTACACTGGCGACCCGGGAACGTCTGTGCTGGGAGATGGTATCACTGTGCAATAAAGCGATCGTACTTGATCAGATCGATTTTGCTGACACTGCGGCCGTGCGGGCCAGCTTGGGACGCGTGCATGCATACGTGAATATTGGTCTTGAATATCTGAGTCACCATGACCTCCAGCAGCTTGTCCCACTGCTCACGACACGCTCATTGCAGTCTCTCTCCCAGATTGGTTTTTCTTTGAGTATGCGTCTCCGTCAGCGTGCGTCTTCCCTGCAAGGGTACCTCAATGGTGCTGCTGGTGTGCGTCGGGCTCTCCCAGGACTGGCGCGCGCCGTTGTGGATGGCCTGCTGCAGACCTGGCATCCGCAGTTTTGCGTAGGGCTCGAGTCTCCAGGGGAGATGACGTATCGTGACTTTCTGTCTTTACAAGATATTCACCTGGTTGCTGCTGTTCTCGAGTCCCTTGAGCGCGATCCGGCTTATCGCCTGGGCCATCAGGCGGCCTGAGAGGTCCATGCCAGCTTCCCTGCGGCGGAAGTCGTGGAGCGGGAGGACACCATGGTCAAAAAATTGAATAACATGCGGTTGCTGGAAGCCCAGGGAGTACATTATGAGGTACTGTCCTTTCCCGATACGATCCATTCCGCTGTAGGCGTTGCGGCATACTATGGGCTCCCTCCTGCCCAGGTCTATAAAACGCTGGTGGTCGTCCTCTCACAGGGCAAGCCGGCCCTGGTATTAATCGCTGGTGACCGTGAGATCCAGCTCCAACGGCTGGCGCAGGCCTTGGGTGCGAAGAAACCCCGCATGGCTACCCAGAAAGAAGCCGAAGCGTGGACAGGTTTAAGGGTCGGCGGGATTTCTGCGCTGGCGCTGTGCCATCGTGGTTTCCCCGTCTACATTGATCGTGCCGCAGCCACTTGGGACGAGATTATCGTCAGTGCCGGGCAGCGCGGTATGGACATCCGCCTCGCTGTGGCTGACCTGGTGCGTGTAACTAGAGCTGAGTTTGTCGAGGCCACAACGCTCTCGGGCTAGCCGCGCTCGAGGTGCTCGAGCGCCCGAGACTTGACGGCGGAAGAAGGCATCGAGTATCATGCAATCTTATCGTATTCCTGCCGTCTGAGTCTAAGCACTGAGGAGACAGGAGCACATCATAATATGCTATGCTCGTGCGCAGCGTGTTAGTGTTGAGCAACGATAAGAGAAATTTCTGCCTAGAGCAGCTCTGGAGCCCTGCACAGGTGTGGGTAGAGCTCTAGCATAGGTGAGCACCAAAAGGGGATATGGAGTATGACGCAGCCAAAGACGTTGGGCGAACTCAAGCGATCCGGCTATAAGCCATTGAGTGTCAAAGCTGAGTTGCGCAAAAATCTTATCCGCAAGATGCTCGATCGCGAACCGCTCTTTCCTGGTATCTTTGGCTTTGAGGAGACCGTGATTCCCCAGGTACAAAATGCCATCCTGGCCGGCCAAGACATGATCTTTTTAGGTGAACGTGGCCAGGCCAAGACGCGGCTCATTCGGAGCCTCACCTCCTTGCTTGATCCTGAAATACCCTATGTCGAGGGTAGTGAAATTAATGATGATCCCTTTGCTCCTATCTCCAAGTATGCGCAGGACATGGTGGCAAAGCATGGGGACGACACGCCCATTGCTTGGCTGCCACGCGACGACCGGTATGGCGAGAAGCTGGCCACACCGGACGTCACTACACCAGAACTGATAGGTGAAGTTGATCCGATTAAAGTCGCTGAAGGACGCTATCTGTCGGATGAACTGGTCATCCACTATGGACTGATTCCACGCACCAACCGTGGGATCTTCTGCATCAACGAACTCCCCGACCTGTCGGAGAAATTGCAGGTGGGGCTCTTCAACATCATGCAGGAACGGGATGTACAGATTCGTGGTTTCCGGGTGCGCCTGCCTCTCGACATCTGCGTTGTGGCAAGTGCAAATCCTGAGGATTATACGAATCGTGGACGGATCATCACGCCGCTGAAAGATCGCTACGGGGCGCAAATCCGCACCCACTATCCCAAGCAGATCGACATTGAGATCGATATTATGGACGCCGAGCGCTCGCCGTTATTGATGAGTGATGGGTATCGTATCACTGTGCCCCAGTACATGAAAGAGATCATTGCCGAGACGACCAGCATGGCCCGCGAACACGCTGACATTAATCAGCGCTCAGGCGTGAGCGTTCGCATGTCGATTGCCAATTATGAGAGTATGATTGGCAATGCCTTGCGTCGGACGATCCTGTTGCGTGAGGATGAAGTGGTACCACGGATCAGTGATTTGGCGTCTATCATCCCCTCGTCGAGTGGCAAAATTGAACTCGAGACGGTAGAAGAGGGGAAAGAGGGACAAATCATTGACGAATTGCTCAAGAAAGCTGTAAAGAAAGTTTTTAGCAAGCATTTTCGTTCTGAAGACTTTACGACATTCTTGCAAAATTTTACGTCGGGCCAGAGTCTTGAAGTCTCCGATACTATGCCAACGGCTGTTTATAGTCAAAAAGCTCGCAGCCTGGGGGGGCTACATGAGGCGTTCCAACGGCTCGAAATGCTCGAGAGCGCTGCGACGAGGGCCTCGGCCTTAGAGTTCATTCTCGAAGGGCTGCATCTGAACAAGAAGCTGAACAAAAAGGCCCTTGATGGAGAGATTTCCTATTGGGGATGAGCGTCTGATATGTACGGCCTCCTCTGGAGATGACCGATATTCGCCGGCGAGGTTGGAGAGCGGGGAAGCCATCAGTTTCATGGATACACGCTGCGTGCTCGTGCGTGTAGAACGCCATGATATTGGCTTGTTGTGTAGCTTCATGGCTGGCTACGAAGGGGTGGCTATTGTACGTACCGTTGATCCGAAACAGGGCTTAGTAGCATTACTCGTCGCTCCCGCGTTCTATAGAACAGTGCTGGACATCATACGGGCCCTGTCTCAGGAAATGCCTCTGTGCCTTCTCATGACCGAGGCAGGCGACATGCAGGAGAGTGTGAGGCCTGGTGCAGGACTTACCCAGTAAGCAGGGACACGGGAGATTGACATAGAGCGCAGCGACTGTTATAAGAGCGCTGTATAATTGGGGCTTGTTCCCTGTCATCGTAGTAGGTGGGAGAACAGAGAGGGAGCCATGCAGCAGTCGTTACTCGACATTCGAGGCTTACGGACACAGTTCTTTACTGATGATGGGCTTGCACGGGCTGTCGATGGCGTGAGCTACTCGCTCGAGAGAGGGGAAACCGTCGGTGTTGTCGGGGAGTCAGGCTGTGGGAAGAGTGTCACAGCCCTTTCCATTTTGCGTCTTATCCCAGACCCCCCAGGCAAAATTGTTGACGGGGAGATTCTTTTTGAAGGAACGAATCTGCTGGCCCTCTCTCCAGCGGAGATGCGTCGTATCCGTGGCAATGATATATCAATGATTTTCCAAGAACCCATGACCTCGCTCAATCCGGTGTTCACTATCGGTAATCAGATCGCTGAAGCTGTGCGCCTGCACCAAGGCCTGTCCAAAAAGGAGGCCATGGACAAAGCCGTGGAGATGCTTACACTCGTGGGCATTCCGGTGCCAGAGCGGCGTGTCCACGAATACCCGCATCAACTCAGTGGTGGTATGCGCCAGCGTGCCATGATTGCCATGGCTTTGAGCTGTAACCCGAAGGTGCTTATCGCTGACGAACCGACCACGGCTCTCGATGTCACTATTGAAGCCCAGATCCTCGACTTGATGCGGAATCTCCAGCGCGAATTAGGCACGGCCATTATCATGATCACCCATGATCTGGGGGTCATTGCCGAGATCGCCCACAAAGTAGTGGTCATGTATGCCGGGAAGGTTGTGGAACAAGCGCCGGTCGAACAGCTCTTCGCTGAGCCGAATCATCCATACACCCAAGGGCTCCTGCGCTCACTCCCACGCGTCGATAAAGATGCCACGGGTGCTAAAAATCGTCTTCAGGAGATTCCTGGTATTGTCCCCAGCCTGCTCAATCTTCCCCAAGGGTGTAAATTTGCCTCACGCTGTCCGAAAGTCATGCCGATATGCGAAGAAGAAGAGCCATCTCTCGATCAAGTCGCTCCGCAGCATTATTCGGCCTGCTGGCTGAATCATTAGGAACTCCAATGGATATAGCAACAATCGACCATCCTGTAGGAGAAGCACAGCATGGCTGAGACACCGTTACTTGCAGTAAAGCATCTGAAGAAGCATTTCCCGATTAAGGGAGGTGTGTTCTCCAAAACAATTGGGTATGTCTATGCCGTTGATGATATCAACTTCACTTTGGAGAAAGGCGAAACCCTCGGACTCGTAGGGGAAAGTGGTTGTGGCAAATCGACCACTGGGCGCACGATCCTGCGGCTTATTGAACCGACAGAAGGTGCGATCTATTTCGAGGGGCAAGACATCACCAACCTAGACAAGGGTGCGATGCGGGCGTTGCGTCGTGAGATGCAAATTATTTTCCAGGATCCTTATGCCTCACTGAACCCGCGTATGACAGTGGGAAGTATTATCGGAGAACCCCTGGAGATCCATAAAATCGCCAAAGGCTCCGAGAAGGAGGAACGCGTTGCATCGCTCCTTCAGAAAGTGGGACTGCGTGCTGAAGATATGCGCAAATACCCTCATGAGTTTAGCGGTGGGCAGCGGCAACGTATTGGTATTGCGCGGGCACTTGCGCTCAATCCGAAACTTATCGTCTGTGATGAACCTGTGTCGGCGCTTGATGTGTCTATCCAAGCTCAAGTGATCAATTTGCTCGAAGATTTGCAAGCAGAATTTGGCCTGTCGTATCTCTTCATTGCCCATAATCTGAACGTTGTGGAACATATTAGTAACCGGGTGGCAGTGATGTACCTCGGCCAGATTGTCGAACTTGCTTCCGATCAAGAACTGTATAAAAATCCGCAACACCCCTACACCGAAGCATTGCTTTCAGCTGTGCCCATTCCTGATCCGACTGTCAAGAAAAAACGGATCATCCTCGAAGGAGATGTGCCGAGCCCTATTAATCCACCTACGGGCTGCCATTTCCATACACGTTGTATGTACAAAGAAAAGATTTGCGAAGAAGTCGAGCCTGAGTTCAAAGATATAGGAGGGGGGCACTGGGTTGCCTGCCATTTTCGCCCAGCACGGTGATGGCAGCTCGCTGGCCATTAGTCAGAGCCATCAACATACGGATAGATCACAAGTTACCAAGCCTGTCGTGCCTGTCTACAATGGTCGTATATTCCTACCTTGTAGTGGATATCCTCAGCGTATGCAGTCTACCCAAAATATCATATCTTGTATCCAGTGTACAATAGGCGCAAGACTCCGCTGCTCACGTCAGCAAGCGTGCCTGTTGTGGTGAGGAGGTGTCATCCCAGTGCTCCGGCAAAGCACTGGTGCGTAGAATAAGTGCTCTGCGGTGTGGGTTCTTGGCTGTATGATGTGCCATGCATAAGAAACGACAAGGTGTGCTGCTCTGGTTGACACACCGATCTCTATTGGTCTCCGGGAGCTGCAAAGGAGAACATTCATGAGGAAAATAGTACGAGACAAAAAGATCGTGTTGGTGCTGCTTGCGGTTGTATTGGTGAGTATGTATGCCGGAGTAGTGATGGCCAAGCGTTTGCCAGCACAGGGGGGGGTCTATGAACAGCTTAAAGTCTTTACCGAAGCGCTATCCTATGTAGAGTCCAATTATGTCGACGAAGTTGAGTCTGAGAAAGTCATTCAGGGCGCCATCCGTGGCATGTTGAGGAGCCTTGATCCTCACTCTTCCTTTATGCCACCAGATGTATATCGTGAAATGCAAGTCGAAACTGAGGGACGTTTTGGCGGCTTAGGTATCGAGATCACTATGCGCGATGACGTGCTCACTGTGGTATCGCCAATCGAAGGCACCCCGGCCTTTCGCGCAGGTATCCAGCCTGGTGATCAGATTATCAAAGTGGACGGGGAGTCAACCAAAGAGATGTCTTTAGTCGATGCTGTGAAGAAACTGCGCGGTCCCGAAGGCAGTTCAGTGACTATTGCCATTTTTCGTCAGGGTTTTGCTGAACCGAAAGATTTTACCCTGAGCCGAGCTATCGTCCAGATTAAAAGTGTCCGCTGGACAAAACTCAAGGATGATGTTGGCTACATTAAACTCCGCAGTTTTCACAAGACGACTGAAGAGGAGTTGGAAGAAGCTTTGCGCGACCTCGGCGAACAGCAGATTAAGTCCCTTGTCCTTGATTTGCGTAACAATCCTGGTGGTCTCTTAGAGCAGGCGATCGCTGTGTCCAACGTGTTTCTCGAAGGCGGTCAGCTTATTGTATATACGAAGGGACGCCTACCCAATCAAAACATGAAAGGCTTTGCGAAAAGTGACGGCTTTCATGTAACTTATCCCGTTGCTGTGCTCATTAACGGCGGCAGTGCCAGCGCCTCAGAAATCGTTGCTGGTGCTCTGCAGGATCTCCATCGAGCCACAGTGATTGGGACGCAAAGTTTTGGGAAAGGATCAGTCCAGACGATTATACCCCTCAGTGATGGCTCTGGCTTGCGTTTGACCACGGCGAAGTACTACACGCCGAAAGGTGGTGAGATCCATGGGAAGGGCATTACGCCAGATATCGTGGTGGAAAAACCACAACAAGAGGCAGAACATCCGGAGGGTGAGCAAAAATCGCCGCCTAACCGGCGCCAGACCGAACTGCCTGGAGACGATCTCTCGGACGACCCGCAGTTGCAGAAAGCGGTCGACTTTCTGAAGACGTACAAGCCACAGGGCGGCAAATCCGTGAAAGCAGGGTAAGTGCTAGGCCCGGGGATGTCCCACCCGTGGTAGCGGATATCCCCGTGTCCCGTAGTCTGATTAGTCAGGAGTTTGGCTGTGTTAGTCCTAGGAATAGAGACCTCGTGTGATGAAACAGCGGCTGCTGTAGTCGCTGATGGTAGCGAGGTGCGCTCCAATATCATCGCATCTCAACACGCCATCCATGCTGCCTATGGTGGGGTGGTGCCAGAACTGGCCTGTCGAAGTCACATCGAAAACCTGCGTCTGGTGCTTGCTGCAGCCTTAGAGCAGGCGCATGTCTCCCTGAGAGACATTGATGTCCTTGCGGTTACGAATGGCCCTGGATTAGTTGGAGCGCTGTTGGTAGGTGTCTCTCTGGCGAAAGCCTTAGCCTATGGCTTGGGGAAGCCCCTCGTCGCTGTACATCACCTTGAGGGGCACATCAGTGCAATTTATCTCGAATATCCTGCGGTGCCTGCTCCTTACCTTGCGCTTGTGGTCTCGGGCGGGCACTCTGACCTGTACTATTGTCCACAACGGGGGCACTATGTCATGCTGGGGCGCACCCGTGATGATGCTGCGGGAGAGTGTTTCGACAAGATCGCAAAAATGCTTCACTTAGGATATCCTGGGGGGCCTATTGTTGATCGTTTGGCGCAGCAAGGAGAGCCGTCAGCTATACACTTCCCGCGAGCCATGCTGGACAGAGATACATACGATTTCAGTTTTAGCGGTGTCAAAACGGCTGTGCGTACTCATGTGCTGCAGATGACGAATGCCCGGGGAGAGCGCTTGTTTCACGATGACGAGTTCTGGCCTCTCCCGACTTCTCATGAGTGGGAAAGCCATCGCAACAATATCATGGCAAGTTTTCAACAAGCTGTCGTCGATGTTTTGGTAACAAAAACAAGGCGTGCAGTGATGCAGACAGAGGCACGTGCTATTGTCGTGGTGGGAGGGGTCGCCTGTAACTCGACCTTACGTAGCGAGATGCGTAGAGCCGGCGAGGAGTGTGGTGTCCCGGTATTTTTCCCATCCCCAATTTTGTGCACCGACAATGCAGCGATGATTGCGTGTGCCGCTGCTCATCGCTATCAGACGGCCCCCCACTACTACCATGAGCAGTGTTTCCTTGATCTTGATGCTCAGCCAACTCTCACGCTATCCAACGTACTTACTGAAGCTTGAGATGCAAGTATCTGAGAGATGCAGTAATCCACAGGTGGGGTCGGGTCGAGAAGGAGGTCTAGGGATGCGATACCCGCATAAGGGAATAGTTACGTTCGGTCTTGTGGGGCTCATTCTTGGTGTAGGGACTGTCCAGCAGGTCATGGGCGCTGGAAATGTCGAAGCTGGTGGGAAGCTCTATCAAACCCGCTGCGCTCCATGCCATGGTTCTGATGGTAAAGCTGCAACGCCAACAGCACAGGCCTTAAATCCAAAGCCACGTGACCACACTGATGGAGCCTATATGAACCAGCTCTCCAATGAACATCTTGCTAAAGTGATCAAAAATGGTGGCCCGGCAGTGGGGAAGTCTCCAATTATGCCGCCTCACACTGATCTGAATGATCAACAAATTGAGGATGTTGTTGCTTTTGTACGTAGTCTTGCTGTCCCGCCTTATAGTGGGAAGTAAAAGAGGATCATTATTTATGCACATCTTGTCACCACTGGGCATGAGTCTGTTATTTGGCATGATGCTAGGCCTCAGTGTGCCAGCGTGGAGTGAGCCGTGGCAAGACATTGCTGGTAATCTGATGAGCCCGGCCTGCCCGGGACGAACCTTACTGAACTGTACGAGTAGTCAAGCGGAACAATGGCGCGAACTCATCCGTCAGAAGTTGGCCCAAGGTGAATCTCAGGAGCAGATTTTACGATACTTCGTGGATATAGGCGGCGAAGGGATCCTGGCAGCTCCCCCGAAGCAAGGTTTTGCTCTGACTGCTTGGCTTTTGCCATTGTTTGTCATGGTGAACGGCGCAGGATTAATCGTTGTCTTGACTCGTCGGTGGGCACAGAGACGCCCACAAGCTGATTTACACGGCATGACGGACCCCAATGCTACTTCATCTTCGCAACTCTCTGACCCATACTTAGACCGTCTCCATCGAGAACTCAAGGAGTTCAATGATTGACGGCGAGACCAGTGCGTATCTTGTTTCCTGAAGAGGCGCACCAGGGTTGGGGGAATACCTGCCGAGCGTGGCGCGTTTTCTAGGAAATAGCCAGTAAATTCTGTTTCTGAAGACCTATGTGGTTATTCCTCCGAGGATGAGCATTATGCGTTTCCTGATGGCTTGCCTCCTGCTCTGGTGCAGTTGGAGCGTTGGGTCGTTGCAGGCAGTCGCCCAAACGTCTGCAAACGCTCCATCCCTCACACTACCAGAGGTCAACGTATGGCTTGTGGCGCAAGAGCGACAACCGAGTGATCCAGAAGGGTATATTTTACGTCTTGGTGTACAGCTCCCAGCAAACCACCATGGCTATCTTGACACAGGAGACGAGGGGCTCTTCATTCCTCTTACTTTTGCCTTTCCCAGTCTAGAAGCACAAGGAGCACAAGTTGTCATGCTATCTCACCCCATTGGCGAACGGGATGAGATAGTGCATGCGACGGTATTACGAGGCAGAGGGGAGTTTACTTTTCGCGTGAAAACAATCCAGATGGCCTCACCGTCTGTAGGAACGCTGCCATTGACCTTCCGTTATCAAATCTGCAATGATCTAACCAAGCTTTGCTACCCTCCTCAAGAACTCACAGTATCCCTCGCCTCCCCTCCCTTAGGGGGCGCGCGACACCCCGGTGCTAGCACCGCAGGAAGGCAACCTACCGCGTCATTAACCCTCAACGAACATCTGGCAGTGCTTTTTGAAACACACATGGACAGTTTTCTCTTGACCTTTGGCCTTGTCTTTATTGCTGGACTGCTCGCCTCTGCGACGCCGTGTGTTTATCCTATGCTTCCTATAACTGCAGCAATTTTCGCGGCTCGTGGAGAGGGATCATGGCGGTATAGCCGTCTGCATGCTGTCGTCTATTTTCTAGGTGTTATATTTTTTTACACGTTGTTGGGATTGCTCGCGACAACAACAGGTACGGCCCTGTCAGCCATTATGACTACTGCCTGGATACACTTTGGTTTTGCTGGGCTCTTCGCTTATCTTGGTCTGAGTATGCTGGGCCTGTATGAAGTGCAGTTGTTCTCATCGTTTATGGCGAAACTAGACAGGTTTGTAAATCGTGTGGGAGGCTTCTCAGGGACATTCTGCCTGGGAGCAACCACTGGTCTTATCGTTTCACCATGTGTCGGTCCAATTACGGGAGCCATTTTGCTTGACATTACCGGGCAAGTCGCTCGAGCCAATACTATTGCTGGCTCTGCCGCATATGATACCCTACTCCGTGGTGTTATTTTGCTGACGAGCTTTGGCCTTGGATTGGGTATGCCTTTTCTACTCATTGGGCTATTGAGTAGCAGATTACCCGCTGCCGGTACTTGGCTGACAAAAACAAAATATATCCTCGCGCTCCCTACTCTCTACTTTGCCTATACGTACTATATAAAGGGTACAGAGATCGCTGCTGTTCCTCTCAACGTAGCCCATAGTGTCCTAATAGGAATAATAGCTCTAGGCATGGCGCTCTTTTTTGGTATCTTTGATCGTTCCCAGAACATGCGTATGAAACGCGCTAGTAGTATGATTTTACTTATCATAGGTGTACTTGTGCTTTACGACGGCCTCGTACGACCGGGGGTCCTGATGCCTCTAGGGTCCTCTAGGATGACGCAAGTATGCGCCTCCAGTACATCATCGTCGGTGGAGGTGCATGAGAACCTTCAATGGTGGCGTGATTTCTCACTTGCACAACAGCGTGCTAGAGCTGAGCACAAACCTGTCTTTGTCGACTTCTATGCGACTTGGTGTGCCAACTGTAAGGCTTTCCAGCATCTAACAGTGAGCAATGCTCAGTTGAATGCCGCACTCAATGAAGCTATCCTGGTAAAAATTTGCGATACAGACGCAGTTTTTCGGACCCTACAACAAGACGCACATTACCCCGAACTCCGAGGAGTAGGAGGACAGCCGCTGTTACCGTTATTTGCGATTTATTCTCCGGAGGGAGTCCTTGTATGGAAAGGGCAGGACTACCAAGCTATACAGACCATGGTAGCTCAGCTTGACCATGCCAAACGTCTTACAACACCATGAGCCAGGACTATGGCACCATGGATATGTCTCTATCTCCCTCTCGCCTACCAATCTGCGTTACTCAGATGTTGGTGGTATTGTTCATCCTCCAGGCCGAACTCCCCGGTGTATGTCAATGCAGTGGACCGCTCTGGCAGCAGTTATCCGCGTGCACCATGGCTGCCACAGAACCTCTTGGCCATTCTGCCGATCAACTGCTTATTTTTGCCGAACAGCTGATGCGCGAAGGAGAATACTTCCGCGCTATTACAGAGTATCGCCGTTTTCTATTTTTTTATCCCGATGATCCTCGCCGTGCCATGGTGCATTTCTCCATTGGCCTGGCATTCTATCGCGGCGAAAGCTATGTGGAAGCCCTGCAAACCTTTCAAGAAGTTACTCAGCAATATCCAAACACCGCCTACGGGAAGCAGGCCTGGCTATGGCAGGGCGAAAGCTTAATAAAACAGGGGCAATACACCACGGCAGAGGGGATCTACAAAGCAATTACAGAGCATTTTCCTTATGACAGGATAGGACAGCAAGCTCGCTATCAGCGAGCCTGGACATTACTGTACCAACGTCAATGGCGCAATGCTGCGACCCAATTCCAGCAAGTGGCTCCCGATAGTGATCTGTACCAGAGTGCTCAGCTGCTAGCCCAAGAGGCCCTCGTGGGTGAGCGTCTCCCAACAAAATCTCCGGTCCTTGCTGGCATTTTCTCGGGGATTCTTCCTGGCAGCGGTCAACTCTATAACGGACGGCTAGGAGATGCTCTACTGGCTTTTTTCTTAAATAGTCTGTTTATTGTAGGAGCCATTGAAGCCATACACAGCGACGCTCCTGCTATCGCTGGTATGCTTAGTTTTTTTGAGGCTGGATGGTATGCCGGGAATGTCTATGGAGCTATCAATGGTGCTCATAAATATAATCGCCATACTACCGAGACATTTCTAGGGAACCTTGCCAATCGTTTCCGCCTTGTATTACCAGAGACCCGCCACACTCCTATGCTTGGTGTACAATTCAGCCTGGGTTTTTGAGCGACCAGTTTCCTCTCCGCGCTTGCTTCAGGCTTCCTGTACACCAGCCAAGCGCTACCTTTCTGCAATAGGATGATCAACGAGCTCCATAATCACCTCAGGTGCACTATCACCGTGGCGGAAGCCTATCTTCATGATACGTGTATACCCTCCGGGACGGTCACGATAACGAGGTGCCAATTCATCAAAAACTTTCTTCACTATAGTACGGCTCCGTACTTGTCTGGCAGCTAAACGGCGCGCATGCACATCGCCGCGCTTGCCCCACGTAATGATCCGATCCACAAGCCCCCGAACTTCTTTTGCCTTGGCTTCCGTCGTCCGTACACGTCCGTGTGTGAGTATTGAGACAGCCAAATTACACAGGAGCGCTTTACGATGGCTGCTCTTACGACTTAGAGACCGACCTTTTTTGAGGTGACGCATAACCTTCCCTGCCTTAGAGAAAGGAGGCTACTCTTTTTTTGCCCCCTGCCACTCAAGCCCATCAAGGTTCATTCCAAGACTGAGCCCCATATTCGTCAGAATTTCTTTGATTTCATTCAGCGATTTCCGGCCAAAATTCCGTGTTTTGAGCATCTCTGGCTCGTTTTTCTGAACGAGTTCACCTATGGTCTTGATATTGGCATTCTTTAAACAGTTATAGGAGCGTACCGACAACTCCAATTCATCCACACTGCGATTCAAATTCTCCACCAACTTCTGTCGCTCTTCATCCACTTCAGGAACTTCCTGTACGACATCTTCATGGAAGCTGACAAAGATCTGCAGATGGTCCCTCAGTATCATAGCAGCTTGAGAGACTGCATCCTCAGGATGGATACTGCCATTAGTCTGCACCTCAAGGATTAAACGATCGTAATCTGTCGATCGTCCGACGCGGGTATTTTCTACGTGAAATACCACCTTTCTGATCGGAGAAAAGGCCGCGTCAAGGGGGATAACTTGAGGATCAACAATAGTTTGAGCATGACGCTCAGCTGTCAGATAGCCACGGCCCAGTTCCACATCCATGACCATGCTGAGAGTCGCATCTTTACTGAGAGTAGCGATATGAAGTTCGGGGTTAAGAATTTCAATATCAGCATCAGGGGTAATATGCTTGGCCAATACTTCCATTGGGCCGCTTACCTCTAGGAAAAGCTGTTTCGGCCTTTCCACATGCATTTTCAGAAGCAACTCTTTCAAATTGAGGATAATTTCTGTCGTATCTTCGAGCACCCCGGGAATAGTAGAAAACTCGTGATAGACCCCCTGGATTTTGACCGCCGTTACCGCAGCGCCTGTCAGAGAGGAGAGTAAGACACGGCGGAGAGCATTACCAATTGTCACTCCAAAACCACGTTCAAATGGTTCGGCGATAAATTGTCCATAAGTATCACTGAGAGAATCACGTTCGCTTTCGATTCGCTTTGGTTTTTGAAAGTTAGCCCACATTGTTTTCATCACCTGAGAATCCTCCGCAGGAGATACCCACCGCTTGCCTTATAAGCAATACAAAAACAGGGTAAATACAAGAGGGAAGCAGGAGGACAGGACATCCATTGTCTATTTTGAGTAGAGTTCAACAATAAGTTGCTCATGAAATGGCATGGTGAGATCATGTCGTTTTGGCAAAGCTTGCACCACTCCGCGCATATTCTCAGAGTCCACATGCATCCATGCAGGAATTTGCTTCTGATTGAGGCGTTCGACCACACTGCGTACTGTATCGAGATCCCGACTTTTTTCCCGTGGCTCTACAACATCCCCCTGCTTAATAAGAAACGAGGGGATATTCACACGTCGGCCATTCACACGAATATGGCCGTGCTGGACCAATTGACGTGCTTGTGGCCGCGAATCAGCAAATCCCATCAAGTACACAACGTTATCAAGACGCCGTTCGAGTAGGACCAACAATTCAGAACCTGTTACTTCCTTGGAGCGCGCGGCTTTCTGAAAATAACGCCGGAACTGTGATTCCAGAACACCGTACGTACGTTTGACTTTTTGCTTCTCACGTAATTGCAGACCATATTCCGACAATTTGGCACGCCGTTGCCCGTGCTGGCCAGGAGCATAATTGCGTTTATTGATCGCACATTTATCACTTAAACAGCGCTCTCCTTTCAGAAAAAGTTTCATATTTTCTCGGCGACATAAACGGCAGACCGCATCGGTATATCGTGCCACGTTTAATCCATCCTTCCTTCTAACATGTGGTATGATTCTAGACACGACGGCGCTTAGGCGGACGCGGACCATTATGTGGGATAGGGGTCACGTCACGGATCATACTTATTTCCAATCCAGCTGATTGCAATGCCCGTATCGCCGCTTCGCGACCTGACCCTGGACCCTTCACCAAAACATCGACCTTCCTCATTCCCTGATCTATAACCTTACGAGCCACCAGTTCTGCTGCGGTCTGTGCAGCAAATGGGGTCCCTTTACGGGATCCTCGGAACCCCTGTCCCCCAGCGCTAGCCCAAGCGAGTGCATTGCCACCCATATCTGTAATGGTGATGACCGTATTGTTAAAAGTCGATTGAATGTGGGCAATACCTTCTGCCACCGTACGCCGCTCGCGCCGCCGCTTACCATCCTTCCGCCTTGATTCCGCCATGTTTATCCTTTACTTTTTACCTTTTCTCCCGATGGTGCGTCGGGGCCCCTTACGTGTCCGCGAATTTGTACGCGTACGTTGTCCTCGTACAGGTAAACCACGTCTGTGCCGTAAACCACGATAGGAACCAATATCCATGAGGCGCTTGATGTTCATCTCCAATTCACGGCGCAGATCACCCTCAACAGTATATTGCTGCTCGATTGTCTCGCGCAACCGCGTAATCTCGTGTTCCGTCAAATCCTTTACGCGCGTATTGGGGTCAATAGTTGTAGCCTGTAAAATCTTCTTTGAAGAAGACAATCCAATACCATAGATATAAGTCAAGGCAATTTCGACCCTTTTGTCATTGGGGATGTCAGCCCCTGCTACACGCGCCATAGTCTGGTCCCCTTTAGTCTATCCTTGACGCTGTTTGTGGCGTGGATTTTCACAAATAACCCGTACTACACCTCGTCTACGCAAGAGTTTACACTTATCACAGATCGTTTTGACCGATGCCCGCACCTTCATACCATTTTCCCATATCCGTACGCGACTTATAATGCTCTATACCATTCTTACTACTTGAAACGATAAACAATACGGCCACGAGTCAGATCATACGGCGACAACTCGAGCTTTACCTTATCGCCAGGAAGGATTCTAATAAAATGCATCCGCATCTTCCCGGAAATATGGGCAAGAACCATATGCCCATTCTCAAGCTCGACTTTGAACATAGCATTTGGTAACGGTTCAACGACCGTACCTTCGACAGCGATAGTTTCTTCTTTTTCCATAACTTCCTAATTGTTGCCAATCAAAGCTGGCTTAGGATGATACCCCCATACTCGGCGACAGTAATTGTATGTTCAAAATGTGCGGAGAGCCTACCATCTGCCGTAACAACTGTCCAGTTGTCCTGCAAGATTCGCACATCACCCGTCCCTACATTGACCATAGGCTCAAGAGCCAAGACCATACCGGCTCGCAAGCGTGGCCCGCGTCTGGGAGGACCGAAATTGGGCACTTGTGGTTCCTCGTGCAAAGCCGTGCCAATGCCGTGACCCACAAAAACTTTCACTACAGAATAGCAGCGCTGCTCAGCAAAAACCTGGATAGCATGAGAAATATCCGACAGGTAATTGCCTATTTTCGCTTGCGCAATACCTGCCAGGAGCGCATCACTTGTCGTGTCTATAAGATGCTGTGCCTCCTCTCTGATAGAGCCGACTGCAAACGTAATTGCATGGTCACCATAGTAGCCATCTACAATAGCGCCGCAATCAACGCCAATAATATCACCCTCTGCGAGCTTGCGTTGCTTGGAAGGAATGCCATGGACCACTTCGGCATTAATGGACGTGCAGAGCGTTGCTGGAAAACCGCGATAGCCTTTAAATGCAGGAAGCCCCCCGTGCGTACGGATGTATGTTTCCGCTGCTCTATCGAGCTCAGCAGTCGAGGTCCCGGGTTGAATCATAGGAGCAATATGTTGCAACGTCGCAGCGGCAAGCTGGGCGCTAGTGCGTATTTTAGCAATTTCCTGTGGAGATCGACAAGTGATCATATTATGTCACAATACAACAGCAATACGTTGAAAGATTTCATCAATAGTTCCTACCCCTACAATACAACGTAACAAGCCTTGGCGACGGTAGTAGTCAATCAGGGGTGCCGTTTCACGTGCATACACCTCCAGCCTGTGGCGAATAGCTTCATCAGTGTCGTCATGGCGTCCTTCAAGCTGGCGTCGCCCGGCTAAGCGTTGTAGCAATTCTTCCTGAGGGACTTCGATACTAATAACATGCTGAATAGGCCGCCGTTGTTCCTCGGACAGTTGTGCGAGAGCCTCTGCTTGGACTACCGTGCGCGGGAAACCATCTAGAATGAAGCCATGCTCAGTATCATCCTGCGCCAGGCGCTCGTGTACAAGCCCAATCATGATCGCGTCCGGCACCAAGGCCCCGCGATCCATATAACTTTTTGCTTCTCGCCCTAGCGGTGTGCCCTTACGCACTGCCGCTCGTAGGATGTCTCCCGTGGAGATCTCTGGAATACTATATCTCTCGCTGAGCCGATGTCCTTGCGTCCCCTTCCCTGCGCCAGGTGGCCCTAAAAGGATCAAATTCATTGCCTGTCTTCCTGTCCTAAGCACTTCGGCCGCTAAGCCATTAGCGGCGTCCTTTGATACGCCCTTTCTTGATAAAACTTTCATAGTGGCGCATGACGAGATGTGATTCAACCTGTTGCATAGTATCCATTGCCACGCCTACCACAATGAGCAACCCAGTGCCTCCAAAGAAAAATGGCACATGGAAAAACTGCACAAGGTAGGTTGGCAGGATAACGATGAACGATAGATAGAGCGCACCGACCAAGGTAAGCCGCGACAAAGTACGATCAATATACTCAGCAGTCTTTTTCCCTGGGCGAATGCCGGGTACAAATCCGCCATACTTACGCATATTGTCCGCAACATCAGCCGGATTAAAAATAATCGCCGTATAAAAATAGGCAAAGAAAATAATCATCAGAACAGTCAAGACAGAGTATAAGATCGTTCCAGGAGACAGTTGCTGCACAACCGTTGCAAGGATACCACCGGGATGCTGACCCCCGACAAACTGGGCAATGGTGGCGGGGAAGACCATAATAGACGAAGCAAAAATAGGGGGAATAACGCCTGAGGTGTTAATTTTCAGAGGAAGATGGGTGCTTTGGCCACCATACATACGACGTCCAACTACACGCTTGGCATATTGGATAGGAATTCTGCGATGCCCTGCTTCCATAAATACAATGGCCGCCACAACAGCCACCATGAGCACGAGTATTCCTAAAAACAGAAAAGGACTCATTTCTCCCAGGCGCAATTGGGTCCACGTGCGACCGATCGCAACAGGCATACCCGCCACAATGCCTGCGAAGATGATCAGTGATATCCCATTGCCGACACCCCGCTCAGTAATTTGTTCTCCAAGCCACATAATAAATGTCGTACCGGCGGTCAAAGTCAACATGGTCATAAGACGAAATGCCCAGCCCGGCACTAGGACAATAGCCGCCCCGCCGACTTCCATATGCTCCAAGCCAATAGCAATACCTAACCCTTGGATCATGCTTAATACAACGGTACCATAGCGCGTATACTGATTGATTTTCTTACGACCTTGCTCCCCTTCTTTCTTGAGCTTTTCCAGGTAAGGGACAACCACGGTGAGTAATTCGAGAATAATGGAGGCGCTGATATAGGGCATGATCCCAAGAGCAAAGACAGCCATCTGCTCCAGTGCACCTCCAGAGAACATATTAAAGAAGCCAAGAATAGTTCCCTGTACACTCTCAAAATAGCGTGCCAGGGCCTGACTATCTATACCTGGAGTTGGAATAAAAGCCCCTACCCTGTATACCGCCAGCAAGCCAAACGTATACAGGATCCGCTTTTTTAATTCGGGAATTCTAAAGATATTTTGGATCCCGTCGATCACGCAGATTGCTCCTCTGCTGTACCACCAGCAGCTATAATCTTTTGTTTAGCAACCTCACTAAACTTGTCCGCCTGTATCGTTAGAGGGACAGTGATCTCTCCATCGCCTAAAATTTTGATAGGCTTAGCCGAAGACTTAATCCTCCCCATACGCTGCAGGAGTTCGCGTGTAACGACTGTGTGCGCCTCAAAGCCCTCCAAGTCTTTGATATTAACAATCTGATAGACAATTTTGAAGATATTCGTGAAGCCACGCTTCGGCAAGCGCCGTTGTAAAGGCATCTGCCCACCCTCAAAACCAGCAGCAGGTTTGCCTCCCGAACGTGATTTCAGCCCCTTATGGCCACGCGAGGCTGTTTTGCCATGTCCTGACCCGGGCCCACGGCCGACACGTTTGCGCGGTTTCACTGCCCCCGCTGATGGACGTAGCGTATTCAATGCAATCATAATACGTTCCCTAGTATGAGAGCGGTCTCTCTACTCTTCAACACGCACGAGATGTTTGACTTTGTCGAGCATGCCTCGTATTTGTGGGGTATCTGGGAGTTGCACCACTTTCTGGAGCTTGGTCAAACCCATGCCACGTAAGACGAGCCGTTGTTTCTCCGGACGTCCAATCATACTGCGGACGAGCCGCACAGTAATTTTCGCTGCCTCGGCCATCTCTTTCCCCTATACCCGCAATGCCTCACGTTGCTTCCCACGCGCCCGCGCAATCTCACGCTTGCTCCGTAACCGCACTAAACCATCCACCGTCGCTTTCACCACATTATGGGGGTTATTTGTGCCGAGTGATTTCGTAAGCACATCAGCCACACCAACGGCTTCCATGACAGCACGTACTGGGCCACCCGCGGTAATCCCTGTCCCACGCGCTGCCGGCTTGAGCATCACCCTTCCCGCACCATAGTGCCCCACCACACTATGCGGAATTGTCGTGCCCGCCAATGCTATGGTCTGTAGATTTTTTTTGGCTTTGTCTATCGCCTTGCGAATCGCCTCGGGCACTTCATTGGCTTTCCCTAGGCCAATGCCCACACGACCAGCACGGTTGCCAACCACCACCAGGGCACTGAAGCTGAAGCGTCTTCCCCCCTTCACAACCTTCGCAACGCGATTGACATGGACAATTTTATCAATAAATTCGGTCTGTTCGGCAAATTCCTCAGCCACCCTCGCTCCCTTAGCTCAGTGTGCGCCTACCTTGTAGGTTAGAATTGCAACCCTTTTTCTCGTGCCCCGAGTGCAACAGCTTTCACACGCCCGTGATAGAGAAAGCCATTACGATCAAACACCACCTGTTGTACGCCATGTTGCAGCGCTTTCTCTGCAACCATTTGTCCGACAAGTGTTGCTCCTGCAACATTGCCACCGCTCTGACCAGTCGCCCGAAAATCCTTGCTCAGACTTGATGCGGCCGCTAAGACGCGATTGGCAGTATCGTCAATGACCTGAACATAAATATGCTTGGCACTACGAAAGACCGAAAGACGCGGACGTTCTGGAGTGCCTCGCACTTTTCGACGGACACGCCGTTGTCGTACCTTACGTGCCGCGTTTTTTTCATCTGTTTTTCCCATTGAAGCTATGACTTACCCTCCTTGCGGCGAATCGTTTCAGTCGTATACTTGATACCTTTGCCCTTATAAGGCTCGGGTTTGCGCACTGAACGAATATTCGCGGCTACCTGTCCCACCAGCTCCTTATCAATCCCCCGCACGGTAATAATGGTACGATTCAATTCGAACTCGAGTCCTTCTGGTGCTTCATGCGTGATGGGGTGCGAATGCCCAAGTTGCAAAGTGAGCGTCTTCTGCTGCACCTGGGCTCGGAATCCACTCCAGACAATCTCCAACTGTTTTTCGAATCCTGTCGTGACGCCAACAATCATATTGTGGAGCAAGGTTCTACTCAGACCATGCAAAGACTTGTCGAGCTTTGCCTCACTGCGACGTGCAACCTCTATTGTCGTACCATTATGGTGCACGAGCGCCCGTGGGTGCAACTGACGACGTAAAATCCCCTTGGGCCCCTTGACCTCCACATAATTATCTTCCGTGATATGCACCTCTACTCCTGGAGGTACAACGATTGGTACTCGGCCAATACGCGACATCGTATCACCTTTTCTCATAGCCTACCAGACAAAGCAGAGTACTTCCCCCCCGACATTTTCCGCCAGGCACTGTTGATCGGTTAAAAGCCCTCTAGAAGTAGAAATAACAGCAATGCCTGCACCATCCAGCACTTTTGGCATCTGTTTACAAGAGACATATCGACGCTTGCCAGGCGTACTAATCTTTCGCAAACCTTGCATGACACTCATGTTCATGACATCATACTTCAATGTGATATCCAAGAGTCCTTGGGGATGTGCTGCCTTGTCCACATGAAAGTCAAGGATATACCCCTCTTCTTTCAAAACACGCGCAATCTCCTGTTTCATACGAGAGGCCGGTATTTGCACTCGCTCATGGCGGGCCGCCAGGGCATTACGTATACGTGTCAACATATCAGCTATTGGGTCGGTCATCATAAGTGTGCTACTCCACAGCGGACATCCTTACCGCAGGAGACTACCAGCTTGACTTGACTACGCCTGGGATCTCACCTCGCAGGGCTAAGCCACGGAAACAAATACGGCACATGGCAAATTTCCGTAAATACCCCCGCGCTCTGCCACACACACGACAGCGCTTATACTGACGCACCGCAAACTTCGGGGTCCTGTTTGCCTTATTAATGAGCGATTTCTTTGCCATACTCCTTTTCCGTTTCCAGCTTAGCTTCGGAAGGGCATACCAAGCAGCCTGAGCAGCTCCCTGCCCTCCGCATCGGTCTTGGCCGAGGTTACAATGGTGATCGCCAGCCCTTTAATGCGCTCCACTTTATCGTAGTCCACCTCAGGGAAAATCACCTGTTCTTCAACACCTAACGTGTAATTCCCACGTCCATCAAACGCATTGCTTGTTACACCCCGGAAGTCGCGTACCCGGGGCAGAGCGATATTGACCAACCTATCAAAAAAGTCGTACATGCGATCTTGGCGCAGGGTCACTTTCACCCCAATCGACATCCCCGTCCGCAGCTTGTAGGCAGCGATAGATTTGCGCGCTTTGGTAATCACTGGTTTCTGCCCAGAGATAGCAGCAAGTTGTTCTACGCCAGCGTCGAGGAGCTTGGGATTTTGAATCGCTTCCCCCAGTCCCATATTCAAGACGATCTTTTCCAAGCGTGGAACCTGCATAACATTACGATAGCCAAAGCGCTGTTGTAGTACCGGTGCAACCTCCTGCACGTAATATTGGTGCATGCGTGCAATATAAGCCATGAGATTTCTATCCCTTCCCTTCTCTGCCGTACTTACTTATCGAGGACTTCACCACACCGACGACATATACGTACTTTTTTCTTATCTTCTAAAATGTGATGTCCAACGCGTACACCTCGCTCGCACTTACTGCAAATAAGCATGACGTTAGAGATATGCAGCTTGCCCTCGCGCTCAATAATGCCACCCTGTTGTATTTGGCGTGTGGGGCGAGTATGCCGTTTGACCATGTTGACGCGTTCGACAGTCAACCGTCCCTCTTGGGGAAACACTCGCAAGACTTTGCCTTGTTTCCCGCGATCTTTCCCAGCGATAATTTTGACGAAATCGTCCTTTTTGATATGCCCTCGTACCTGTGGAATACCTTTTGTGCGCGCCATACAGTGGTCCCTTGCTGTTTCTGCTTCTAAAGGCTTTCAAAGCACCTCTGGTGCCAGTGAGATAATTTTCATAAAACCCTTGGCCCGTAGCTCACGCGGGACTGGGCCAAAAATGCGTGTTCCTACAGGCTCCCCAGCGTCATTAATGATGACCGCCGCATTATCGTCAAAACGGATATATGTGCCGTCCGTACGACGGATTTCCTTGCGTGTCCGTACTATCACAGCTCGACGCACATCACCCTTCTTCACGGCGCTATTGGGTAAGGCCTCTTTCACTGACACGACGACGACATCACCAACGCTTGCATAGCGTCGACGGGTCCCTCCCAGGATGTGAAAACACTTTACTCGGCGCGCTCCAGAGTTGTCAGCTACCGTAAGCAGAGTCTCCGTTTGGATCATACACCCGATTCCTCACGCCCTGTGAGTGGGGCAACGGACGCGCCAGCCTGACGCCGTACGACCTCTAACAGGCGCCAGCATTTTGTCTTACTCAGCGGTCGCGTTTCAATAATACGCACGATATCCCCAATCTGACATTGATTATGTTCGTCATGCGCATGAAATTTTTTACTGCGTTTGACTACCCGCTCATACATAGGATGACGCACACGCCGTTCTACTTGAACCGTGATCGTCTTGTGCATACGATTACTTATCACTTCACCCAGCAAAACTTTTCTGTGACCCTCTGCCATATCTTGCTACCTTAGCGTCCTATGGAGTGGACTGCAGTTGACGTTCGCGCTGCACCGTTTTTACACGCGCAATATCTCGTCGTACCGCAGCAATACGCCCCACATTTTCAATCTGAGCGGTCGCCAATTGAAAACGGAGGTTAAAGAGTTCCTCCATTAACTCCTGCTGCTTGTTCTGCAACTCTTCAGCACTGAACTCACGTAATTCGCGTGCCTTCATGCCATGGCCCTCGTGCCTTTTAGAGCTTTGCCAAAAAGCGGGTAGCAATAGGGAGTTTATGAGACGCCAGACGCATCGCCTCGCGGGCAATGCTCTCATCAACTCCATCCATCTCGTAGAGGATCACACCAGGCTTCACGACAGCAACCCAAAATTCTGGCCCTCCCTTCCCTTTCCCCATACGCGTCTCCGCCGGTTTTTTGGAGACTGGTTTGTCGGGGAAGATGCGAATCCAGACTTTACCACCACGACGCACGTGGCGGGTCATGGCGATGCGCCCAGCCTCGATTTGGCGGCTGGTAATCCAGGCGGGTTCAAGAGCCTGCAGGGCGTATTGCCCGAAGCTGACCTCATTGCCACGACTTGCCTGCCCAGTCATCCTGCCCCGGTGTTGTTTACGAAATTTCGTCTTCTTCGGCATCAACATGGCTCAGGCCCCTTTGTTAACGGCGTCCACGCGTACGCGGCTCAGGCATGACAGCAACCTCCTCGTCAGGCGCTACAAACTCCCCTTTATAAATCCACACCTTCACCCCGACTTGACCATAGGTCGTCTTTGCCTCAGCGAAACCATAATCGATGTCAGCCCGCAGCGTATGCAGTGGCACCCCCCCTTCACGATACCACTCGCGCCGTGCCATCTCCGCCCCAGCAAGGCGCCCCGATGACTCGATGCGGATGCCCTTCGCCCCAAAGCGTAGTGCTGAAGTAATGGCCTTTTTCATGGCGCGCCGAAAGGCCACACGACGCTCCAGCTGGAGTCCAATATTTTCCGCAACCAGCTGCGCATCAATTTCTGCCTTGCGGATTTCTTTAATGTTGATGGCAACTTGCTTCTGAGTTAAATCTTGTAATTCGTTTTTTAACTTATCTACTTCCGCCCCCCGCTTCCCAATGATAATACCAGGGCGAGCCGTGTAGATGTTAATCTTTGCCCGGTTCGCAGCCCGCTCGATCTCTACTTTCGAAATCCCTGCATGATACAACCGCGTCTTAATATGACGGCGAATCATCAAGTCTTCGTGTAACAGATCGGCATAATTGCGCTTCGCATACCAGTTCGATTGCCATGTTCTATTAATCCCAAGGCGAAATCCTATCGGATGCACTTTTTGTCCCATATAGCCCCCCTGGTATATCTCACTGCTGACCACCCGCTGCGCTTAAGTTATGTAAGAGACTAATGGGTCTCCCGCTCGCGCAATGTGATCTGAACGTGACTAGTACGCTTTCGAATCGGCGTGGCTCGTCCGCGTGCACGCGGCATATAACGTTTAAGTGTAGGCCCTTCGTCCACCGTAATACGGTCGATAACCAGCGTCTCTACGTCACTGATACCCCCATTATCCACCGCATTGGCCACTGCAGATTTGAGCAGCTTTTGGACTGGCAGGGCCGCCTTTTTACGCGTAAACCCCAAGATGCTGAGCGCCTGGCTTACGCTCTTCCCGCGCACTGTATCTACGACCATCCGTACCTTACGCGGAGAGATGCGAATGTGTGTTGCACTTGCTTTCATAGCCACGTTCCTTCCCGCGATCTCCCAGCCTGTCTCTTACTCTATTTCAGCCCTGTTGTACGCTTCGTCATACCGCTATGGGCACGGAAAGTCCGGGTTGGCGAAAATTCCCCCAGTTTATGCCCTACCATGTTTTCTGTGACATACACTGGCACGAATCTTTTGCCATTGTGCACGGCAATCGTATGTCCCACCATCTCTGGGAGAATCGTCGAGCGTCGTGACCACGTCCGAATGGCCCGTTTCTCCGCACTGTTTTCCATAGCCAGGACCTTCGCGAGCAGGTGCTCGTCAATAAATGGCCCCTTCTTTACAGAACGTCCCATCTCTCCATGCTCCTGTATCTTTGCCGATTCCGCTATTTCCGCCGTCGCACAATAAACCTACTCGTGCGCTTATTGCGACGCGTTTTGTAGCCTTTCGTTGGTACGCCCCACGGCGTCACCGGATGGCGCCCACCCGAGGTCTTGCCCTCTCCTCCACCATGGGGATGGTCCACAGGATTCATTGCTACCCCACGTACCCGTGGGCGTCTTCCTAGCCAGCGCGCTCGCCCAGCCTTACCAATGGAAATATTTTCATGGTCCGCATTTCCAACTTGACCAATTGTGGCACGGCACACAGCCAATACCAAGCGCATTTCTCCCGAGGCTAAACGTACCTGGGCATACTTACCCTCGCGTGCCATCAGCTGTGCCGCGGCACCAGCACTGCGGACCAGCTTCCCGCCTCTCCCCGGATTAAGTTCGACGTTATGAATAGTTATGCCTAAAGGCATGTCCTGCAAAGCCATGGCATTGCCTGGACGAATATCCGCCTGTGGCCCTGACATGACGGTGTCACCTGCTTGCAGACCGACAGGCGCAAGAATGTAACCTTTCTCGCCATCTGCATAATGTAACAAGGCGATGCGCGCCGAACGGTTCGGATCGTATTCAATAGCGGCCACTTTTGCCGGGACCCCGTCCTTTATCCGCTTAAAATCGATAATGCGATAGCGCCGCTTGTGCCCACCCCCACGATGCCGGCTGGTAACCCGGCCGTTATTATTCCGTCCGCCTGTTTTCTTGATTGTCCCTAACAGGCTGCGCTCAGGCGTCGTTGACGTGATCTCTCCAAACGTACTCACCGTTTGAAAACGCCTTCCAGGAGACGTGGGCTTATAACTACGGATGGCCATGATTCCAATCCTCACTAGACACCTTCAAAGAAGGTAATAGTATCACCCTCTCGTAAGGTTACATAGGCCTTCTTCCAATCGGGCTTTCTCCCTTCACGCATACGGACGCGCTTCTTCTTCCCCCGTACGTTGAGCGTGTTCACTTCTAAGACGTGGACTTGAAACAATGCTTCTACAGCCTGTTTAATCAGGAGCTTGTTTGCGTTGCGGTCAACCTGAAAGACTACGGTGTTGTGCTCTTCATTACCCCGCATGCCTTTTTCAGTGATCAGAGGTCGCTTGATGATTTGATAATGATCCATTAAGCCAACCTCCCAATAATTTTCTCAATAGCTTCTTCAGCACAAATTACAGTCGTATAGTGCAGTAAATCATAGACATTGAGTCCTACAACCGGCAAAACTTTTACATCTGGAATATTGCGTGCAGAAAGATGCAGCGTTTCATGCGGCTCTGACACTAACAGCAATACCTTACGCTGATCAGTAAAATATTTGATCATTTGTACGACTTCCCGTGTCTTTGGCTGCTGAATGTCAAAACGCTCGATAATGCGGAACGCATCTTCACGCACCTTTAAACTTAAAACAGAGCAGAGAGCTACCCGCCGCTTCTTTTTGGGCATAGTGTAGGCATAGGACCGTGGCATAGGACCAAAGACCGTTCCGCCACCGCGCCACAGAGGCGAACGTCTCGAGCCTGCACGCGCTCGCCCCGTTCCTTTCTGACGCCAAGGCTTTGTCCCTCCACCTCGGACAGCCGAGCGGTTCTTGGTATGCGCTGTTCCCTGTCGACGTTTTGCCAGCTGATAGCGCACAACCTCATGCAAAAGGTGCTCTTTGACCTCAGCCCCAAAGATCGCCTCTGGAAGCTCGGTTTGGCGTATCACCTGACCCTGGGCATCATAGACATCAATCATCATCGCCCTGTCCCCGCCTGCCTCTATCACGGCTGTTTCTTGCTGACTTGTATCAAGAGCATCCCCCCATTGGGGCCAGGGACGGCTCCTTTGACAAGCAACAGATTCCGTTCTTTCAGAAAATGCACCACCTCGAGGTTACGTACGGTGACGCGTGCATGGCCATACTGTCCAGCCATGCCCTTATTCTTCCACACGCGGGCCGGGTCTGCAGAGGCCCCTATTGAGCCCCCGTGGCGGAAATATTCATGAGTGCCATGCGACATGTTCTTCCCAGCAAAATTGTGGCGCTTTATCACGCCAGTAAAGCCTCGCCCTTTAGAAGTGCCGATGACATCAACGTAACGACAACCCACAAATATCTCGCCTGAGACCTCCTGACCTTCTTGGCATTCCTCCAAGGTGTGCGCATCAACGTGAAACTCGCGTAACCATTGCGTAGGCGCAACTCCACTACGCTGAAAATGTCCACGCAACGGCTTGGTCACACGCTTCGCCTTCTTGGCACCAAACCCCAATTGCACAGCAGTATACCCATCACGTTCTGGAGTCTTTTTCTGGACGATCCAACACGGCCCTGCCTCAATGGCAGTAACCGGGATGACATCACCATCATCGGAGAAAAGTTGGGTCATTCCGACCTTGCGACCAATGAGTCCCTGTAACATATGCACGCTATCCTACAGTTTGATCTCAACGTCAACACCTGCTGACAAATCAAGCTTCATCAGCGCATCGACGGTTTGCGGAGTAGGCTCCAAAATGTCAAGCAAGCGTTTATGGGTTCGAATCTCAAACTGCTCACGTGATTTCTTATCGACATGTGGCGAGCGCAATACCGTAAACTTGTTTAACATCGTAGGCAAGGGGATAGGCCCAGCAACCTGCGCCCCTGTACGCTTTGCTGTCTCAACAATTTCGTTCACCGATTGATCTAAGATACGATGATCATACGCCTTGAGGCGTATACGAATTTTCTGTCCAGCCATGTATCCACCCTGCCCTTATCTCAGATATCCGCTACGTCAGGATGTCACTGACGACACCCGCCCCCACCGTGCGCCCACCCTCCCGAATGGCAAAGCGCAACTCCTTCTCTAAGGCAATCGGCGTGATTAACTCGACCTGCACCGCCACATTGTCCCCCGGCATCACCATCTC
>JBMDXC010000017.1:0-18596 GCA_048594805.1 Candidatus Entotheonellaceae bacterium
TCCGTGAGATGAGGACGGCGCACCGTGTCGTGTATGGACTCTATGCTGTTTCACATGCTGCAACACCCTGCGCCAGACCCCGGAATGAGCTTCACATACTGGGGGCTGCTCTTCATAGAGGATATGTTCTTCGTATTCAACTACTTCAGGGGTATCAATGACCGCTGGCATGGTGCTACTCCTTCGCATAATATGACCCCTAAGGGCGGGGCTGCCTCTTGCGGAGCAGTCAGCACGCAAGTACTGGCGCGGCGTCGAGGGAGGGACAGTCCTCAGTTACAACTCAACATCTCTAAGAAGACTCGATGTCATGATTCTACAAAAGCAAAACTAATTGTTTTCATCAATAGCAGTAAAAAAATAATGACTGAGAGCGTACACAGCCAGTGTGACGTGCCGCTGACGTGGGAGCATGTTTGACCTGATGAGTGCGCGAGAATATAAGAGTGGGTCCCTCCAGTATGATCCGTATGAGGGTGAGAGATATTGACTTCCATGTGCTCGAAATCCGTGATGAGTTCTTTGGGAATAAAGAGACCCTCAGGACTTTTCTGCACCCGGATATGACAACCACCCTCGTCTACAGAGTAGCGACGCATACGTCTTACTTTAGAGGATCGTTGTGCTATGGACAACATTGAGGTCTTTGCCAAGGCAACCGCGTAGGTATGGTTCAGATATGGAGAGTTAGAAGGAAAACCTGTCACTAGGACTGTGTCTTGAGCAATGTCATACAGGTCTGTTGAGTATGCTTATACTCGATGTACTTTCACTGTGGTATGCGGAGCAGAATCGTCGTCATTCGAGGCGTCGCTAGGAGATCGTGCTAGTCAGTGATCGTTGGCGCAGTCACAATATTCAGCTCAACTCGTATGATCACTCTCGTTGGGACAAAAATCAGCTCGCAGTCATCTATGCAATAGCAGTACCCCGATACCACAGCGGTCAACCTTCGTACATACACAGTATGAGCTGGAGGGGATGAAAAGTAAAACTGATTTATTTCATTACTAGCATTCAATTGAGTAATGGATAACTATGTTAGAGTCAGGGTGCTCTCATAACATTGGTCGGTGCAAGAGGGTGGATCGGGTGTAGGGTTGGGGACATTACGCAAAACAACGGCTCTCACCGCATATACGGCCGTAAAGAACGTGCCTGCCTGCCGCGGTGACATCGTTCCGCAGCAGGCGGCGGATAATATCAACGGCTGTGGGTCTGGCGCCCGAGGGCTTGGAGAAGGGTAAGCCGTGCCACACCCCGATGATGATCTTACTACTTAATCCGAGACCGAGCCCGCCCGTCCACCGGAAAGGGCCTCGAGGGTAGCAATAGTCATGACCAGGGTCGTGGGAGGACGGGTGTAGGTCGGCACGTTACCCGTCCCCAGACGCAGGCGCCGGGTCACCTGCGTAGCAGCGGCCAGGATGGTGAAGACAGCGGGGCTCATCTCTGCGAGGCACCAGATGCCTTCATATCCACTCGCCTCGGCTTGCTGGATAGAGGCACCTGCTGCCAGGGTGCGAGGTTGTGCAGGGGGAGCGCAGCGCCTCAGCGCGGCATACCTAGCTTCCTTCCGCTGACGGCAGTTGGGCTCACGATCCCCCAGAGGCGACCAGGCGTGGATCGTTGTAGAGCTGATCCCAAATCACATCCTGCAGCCGCTCGATGAGCCGCGGCAGTGTGCGCCGGTCACGCGCCGCAATGGGCACAGCCTGGTGTAAACGGGCCAGATTCGCCACCACCTCCGGCGCCACCAGGTCCATCTTGTTCAGCACCATCAGGCGCGGAATGTCGTCCATCTCCAGGTCGCTCAGGATGGTTTCAACTGCGCGAATGTGCTCCTCCATGGCTGGACTGCTCACATCCACTACATGCAGTAGCAGGTCCGCATCGTGCAGTTCGTCCAGTGTCGCCCGGAAGGCGGTCATGAGATCGGGCGGCAAGTCGCGGATGAAGCCGACCGTGTCGGTGATAATGACCTCGAGATCGCGCGGAAAACGTAAGCGGCGGCTGGCGGGATCGAGCGTGGCAAACAGACTGTCCTGCACCAGCACATCGCTCTGGGTCAGGGCGTTGAGCAAGGTCGATTTCCCCACATTAGTGGAACCCACAATCGAAATCACCGGCAGATGGCGACGCTGGCGCTGCTGCCGCCGCAACTGGCGGCCTTGCGTCACACTGCGGAGTTGTCTTTCGAGATGATGCAGGCGCTCTTGCACGCGGCGGCGGTCGATCTCGAGTTTCGTTTCGCCCGGTCCGCGGCCTCCAATTCCCCCGCTTAGACGCGACAGCGCCGTGCTTTGCCCCGCCAGATAGGGCATGAGGTATTTTAACTGGGCTAATTCAACCTGGAGCTTGCCTTCGCGGCTATGCGCATGCTGCGCAAAAATGTCCAGGATGAGCATGGTGCGGTCGATGACTTTGAGCTCAGTGCGCTCGGCAATGGCCCGACTCTGGCCAGGGGTCAAACTCTGATCAAAGATGAGCAGATCGGCCCCAACCTGCAAACTCCGCACCATGACTTCGTCGAGCTTTCCACGTCCCAGCATGTAATGGGGATCGCTCTGACTGCGCTGCTGGATGATGCGGTCGACAGCCACCACACCGCAGGTCGATGCCAGTTCGGCCAGTTCCTCCAGTGATTCTTCGGCAACTGCCTTGCTCCCGGTGGTGACGCTAATCAGGATGGCGCGCTCCCGCTTATCCCCAACCGCATACGCCTGCTGCGTCCGTTCAAATTCATTTTCCAGTGCCTGGATGAAGCTGAGGAAATTCGTCTCCAATTGATTGATGGGGAGACCGTTTTGCACGTCCCACTGCTTACCGTCAGGATTGTCGGGCAGGAGGGAGGCCACACGGGCAGCGTCAGGTAACCCATCAGCCCCTACGTCGATGGCCACCATGACATCAAATCGGAGATGGGCGAGGTCGGCCATATCATCCGGGGTAAAGGGCTCGCTGCGCAGATGCGTGTGCACGTAGCGCAGACCGCGCAGACGATTCGCTGCCACACGCGCGCGCCCAAGGTCGGGGAGAAAGATGCTCTTGTGATCTCCCACCACTACATAGTTGATAATGCCTTTGCGATCGATTAACACGCCAATTTGACGGTTGATCTCCAACGACAGCTCACAGAGATACCGCGCCAGCTCTTGCGTCACAATTTGCTGCGCCGGCACCTTGCGACGATAGATGTGCTGAAGCCGGTGGATCTGATTGGCCTTCAGGCCCGTCACATTGCCTTCTATACGCTTAATAGGCGTTCTCCTCTGCGTCATACTGAGTGCCCCTCACACGGGCTCTCTTCCGTAGGGCAAGGAAACACTCCGGTAGGTAGTGACAAACCCATTATACCGCATTTTTGCCTAAAATTTTTGGGGTATGCCCTAGCGCCTGGCGCAGTGCATGGATCATGTGCAGCGTGGCAGCGCGTGCTGCCGCCGCATGCGGCAGAGCAGCATAGGGGGGTGTGCGAAAAGCGGAGAGAATACTGCGCGAGGCATTAATAATGGCACCATAGCCATGCGCATCGAAGCATCCGACCACATCAGCTGCTGTGGCCCCTTGCGCCCCGTAGCCTGGCACCAGAAAGATGGTGTGTGGCATCAGGGCCCGCAGCGCTTGGGCCTGTTGCGGATACGTAGCTCCGACCACAGCCCCCACCGCCGAATAGCCGCAGTGCCCACGGCACGCGGCACCCCATGCTTCCACAAGCTGGCCGAGGTGTTCATAGAGCGGTTGGCCGGCCACGGCAAGGTCCTGGAGCTCACTCGATGAGGCATTGGACGTTTTTACCAGCACGAACAGGCCGCGGCCATGCTGCTGCGCCTGGTCGATGAATGGCATAATCCCATCACTCCCCAAAAAGGCATTGACGGTTAGCGCATCGACCTCGAAATCCCCTGGCACGGTCTGTTCGAAGACCTGGAGAGGGCCCAGAAATGCCTCCGCATAGCCCACTGCAGTGGGGCCAATATCATTGCGTTTGCCATCGGCAATGACCAGTAAACCCGCCTCATGGGCATACCGCACTGTCTGCGCATACGCCTGCATGCCGGCGAGGCCGTAGCGCTCATAGAACGCCAGTTGTGGTTTGACCACGGGTACCAGATCGTACACTGCGTCAATAATGTCACGATTAAACCGCCACAGTGCTTCGGCCGCGGCGCGTGCCGTGCTGCCGTACGTTGCCCGACAGGTCTCCACCAGTGCCTCTGGCAGACTCTCCAGGCGCGGGTCAAGTCCTACCACCACCGCATTTCCTTTATGTGCGATCGCTTCACAGAGCCGATCGGCAAAATGTCCTGCACCGGTCATAGATGTCTCGCTCCCCTCCCATAGCTCTACACACACCTTTCTGCTTGCCTTTTAGCAGATTTTTGTTATAGTGTCACTAGCCTTTTCACACATCCCGCAGAAAATAAAGATGTTAGAGTTCTGAAAAAGCTCCCGCAAAGGTTTCCGCCGCAGTATGAGACAACACCATGACAGCTGAAACTGAGGGCCAACGGACTCCCCTCTACGCCATACACTGCCAGCTTGGAGCCCGCTTGATCCAGTTTGGTGGCTGGGAGATGCCCGTCTCCTATCGGGGCATCATTGAGGAGCATCAGGCGGTGCGGACGCACGCCGGACTCTTCGACGTCAGCCACATGGGTGAAATCGAGATCAGCGGCCCTGGGGCTGAGGCCGCCGTACAATACCTGACGCTGAATGACGTCCGCTCTCTGCAAGCCTACCAATTGCAATACAGTGCCCTGTGCAATGAGGCCGGAGGGTTGCTCGATGATCTGACCGTGTGCCGCCTGGCCGCTGACCGTTTTCTGTTGATTGTCAATGCCGCCAATATTACCAAAGATTTCCACTGGATTACGCAGCATCTGGGGCCAGGTGCCAGGGCCGACGACTGCAGCGCGGCGCAGGCGCTTCTGGCTCTGCAGGGGCCAGAGGCGGAAACCATTTTACAACGGCTCAGCGCCGCGCCTCTCGGGCCATTACCGTACTATCATGCACTGGCAACCCAGGTAGATGGTCATGCTGCCCTGGTATCACGCACCGGCTATACCGGCGAAGATGGTTTTGAAGTGCTCGTCGAG
The DNA here is from genome assembly GCA_048594805.1 of Candidatus Entotheonellaceae bacterium. Lineage (GTDB taxonomy): Bacteria > Tectomicrobia > Entotheonellia > Entotheonellales > Entotheonellaceae > SXND01. The sequence goes on from JBMDXC010000017.1 coordinate 5,100, forward strand.
GCAGCAGATGCTGTCGAGCTGTGGCAGGCAATCATGGAGGCTGGTCAGGCCTATGGCCTGCTGCCCGTGGGCCTGGGGGCACGCGATACGTTGCGTCTCGAGGCACGGTACTTACTCTACGGTCCAGATATGGACGAGACCACCAATCCCTTTGAGGTTGGCCTGGGGTGGATTACAAAATTGGACAAGGGAGAGTTTATGGGTCGGGACGCCCTGACACGCCTGAAGGCAACGGGCGTGCAACGCCGCATGGTCGGTTTTATCATGCAAGAGCGTGGCATTCCACGCGCCCATTATCAGGTCATGCAAGGCGAGCAGGTCATTGGCGAAGTCACCAGTGGCACCATGTCTCCCACGCTCGGCCAGGCTATTGGTACAGCCCTGGTGCGGAGCACGTCTGGGAAAATCGGCAGCACCATCGCCGTGGAGATTCGGCACAAAGCGGTACCAGCTCGGGTGGTGCCTTCCCCCTTTGTCCCGCGCCGTGTCAAACGCTAAATCGTTGCGCCTCATGAGGAGACAGGTATGGAATTTCCGGCGAATCTGCGCTACACCAAGGAGCACGAATGGGCCCGGCAGGAGGGCAACCGCGTCGTCGTTGGCATTACAGACTATGCCCAGAAAGAGCTGGGCGATGTCGTCTTTGTCGAACTCCCCGAAGTGGGGAACACCGTTGCCGCAACGGACACGTTTGGCGTAGTAGAATCCGTGAAAGCCGTGTCTGATCTCTACGCGCCGGTGAGCGGTACCATCGTCGAAGCGAATACCATTCTGGAAGACCAACCAGAGCTGGTGAATGCCTCTCCCTATGGCCAGGGCTGGATGATTGTCATCGAAGCCGCGCACCTCGAAGAGTTGCAACAACTCCTGACGGCTGCCGAATATCAAGCCTACGTGGCGCAAGAAAAATCGTCGCGCTAGCCGTGCCTACAGGATACGGTCCCATGCCGCAACCGTGGCGTTTCGTCGATACCGGTGCTCATGATGCCGCCAGCAACATGGCGCTCGATGAGGCGCTGCTCATGATGCATGAGGCTGGTACAACGCCTCCTACCCTGCGTGTCTACGGCTGGTGCCAGCCGACATTGTCCCTCGGATACGCCCAAAATGCTCAGCAGGAGGTCGACCTGGCGGCCTGCCACGCCCAGGGTGTCGCTGTGATACGGCGGCCAACCGGCGGTCGGGCTGTCTTACACGACCAGGAAGTGACCTATAGTGTGATCATGCCGCTTGCCCTGGATGATGGCGCACACACCATCACGGAGCACTATCGTCGTATCGGCATGGCGTTGGCGGCAGCGCTGCAGGCCCTGGGTCTCCCAGTGCAGCTGGCGCGCCCCCAGGTACGGGCCGTGCCGACGCGTGCCCTAGCTTCTCCGGCCTGCTTTGCTGCCATATCGCGCTACGAGTTGAGTGTGGCCGGCAAAAAAATGGTCGGTAGTGCCCAGAAGCGCGCCCAACGGGCGCTGCTGCAACATGGCTCTATCCCCCTGTGGATGGATCGGCAACGGCTGTTCGAGTGTCTGCGGGTGCCACCCGCGCACCGCGCCGAGCTCGTGCAGGCCGCCTATACTACCATGGGCGCCGTGAATGAGGTGGCCGCGCAGCCAGTGACACTGGCCGCATTGCACGCGGCCTTACGCCAGGGCGTTGGCGCCATGTTTGGGGTAGACCTGGTCGACATGCCCATCTCTCCTGAAGAATGGCGCCTGGCACAGCATTTACGTGCCACAAAATACGCCACAGACGCCTGGAATCTCGACGGCGCTGCAGCGTGGCGACACCACCAGAGGAGTGTATCGAGTCTGTGATAGCCACTCTGTTCCAATGTCTTCATGACCTTTGCCTGGTATGCTCATTTACGCAATCTGCACGACAAAGCCTGGTACACCGCAGCCTTGGCAAGTTGGGGTATCGCGCTGTTCGAGTATCTGTTACAGGTGCCGGCAAATCGTCTGGGCTACGGAGTACTCACGCTGGCGCAATTAAAAATCCTCCAAGAAGTCATCACCCTATCGGTATTCGTGCCGTTTGCCGTGTTCTACATGCGCCAGCCGGTGAAGAACGATTATCTCTGGGCTGGCGTCTGTTTGCTCGGGGCGGTGTATTTTATTTTCCGCTCATAACTGCACTATGGCATAAGGAGTCAAGTATAAGACGTAGTCTAGCAAAGATTGTGAACGTGCAGTGCAGTGAGGCACGCCAGCAGGGCTGGGAAGGGACCGTCACACTGCATCTAGAGCTGCGTGCCGATGACACGGTCGGTGACGTCCAGGTGGCGTGCTCGTCTGGTCACGAGATCCTCGATACCGCAGCTCAAGAGACTGCCAAAACCTGGAAGCACACACCCGTCCCCCGGAGGGGAGCGGCAACGCGCTGGACAGAAATCAACTTGACCTTTAAGCTGGACAAATAACGGGCGTAAGAGCAGCGCCTCAACTATGAGGATATCGGCATGCGCCTTGGACGTTTTTGGTTTGACCCTTTGGGCCTCTTACTCGTATTCATTCCGATAGGTCTGCTCCTCGATCTCATGCATGCCAGCCCGGTACTCGTCTTTGCAGCTTCGGCCTGTGCCATTGTGCCTCTCGCGGGGTATATGGGCAAAGCCACAGAACACCTGACAGAGCGTACGAACCCTGGCATTGGGGGTTTGCTCAACGCCACGTTTGGCAATGCTGCGGAACTGATTATCGCCTTCATGGCCCTCCAGAGGGGCCTCCATGACGTGGTCAAAGCCTCCATAACGGGCTCAATTGTCGGCAACATCCTCCTCGTGCTGGGGCTCAGTATCCTTTGTGGCGGCCTGCGCTATGAACGCCAGACATTTAACCGTACTGCAGCTGGGGTAGGTTCGACCCTACTCGCGCTCAGTGCCATTGGGCTTCTCGTGCCGGCGCTCTTCCACCAAGTCGTGTTGCGGCAGCAGGCGACCTACGAGCGTGAGCTGAGTCTTGACATTGCTATCGTACTGTTCCTCACCTATCTACTCAGTCTTGTTTTCTCCCTACGGACGCACAAGCATCTCTATAGTTCTGACACACCACACCATATCCAGGAGGCTGCGCACCATCCCGATGCCTGGAGCACGCGGCGCGCCGTCGTGGTGCTCCTCCTGGCCACAGTTGGCGTCGCGGTGATGAGTGAGCTTCTCGTAGGCGCTGTCGAGCATACGGCGCACGTCCTGGGCATGACTGAAGTCTTTGTCGGCGTCATCCTCGTGGCCATCATCGGAAATGCTGCTGAGCACAGCACCGCCGTCCTCGTGGCCATGAAAAATCAGATGGAACTGGCCATCAACATTGCCGTGGGAGCGAGCGCCCAGGTCGCCATGTTCGTGGCCCCGGTCCTGGTCTTTCTGAGCTACCTCTTTGACCAACCCATGGACCTGCTGTTCACCAGACTAGAGGTGGCAGCTGTTGCTCTGTCCGTGTGGGTCCTCAGCCTCATTGCGCAGGATGGCGAGTCCCACTGGCTGGAAGGCGTGCAGCTCCTGGCACTCTACGCTATGCTGGCGCTGGCGTTTTACTTTCTGCCCGCGCCATAGCAGTTGACAGCCGTGCTGAAGTTGTGTATCGTCAATGATACTGGAGCCTGTAGGCTATAAGCGCGAGTAACTCAGCGGTAGAGTGTCAGCTTCCCAAGCTGAAGGTCGCGGGTTCAAATCCCGTCTCGCGCTCCTTCTGAGTGTGTATCCGCCGAGGTTGAGAGTGCGTCTACACTGGTATATCTGCGTTGCTGTCGCGCTCCTAAGTCTCACCGCCTGCAAGCCTGATCCTCTTGAGAGAGCCCTCAAGGGCGAGTTAGCGCCCGATGAAAGTAACCTCATCATTGCGGGATATTGTCAGAGCTGTCATATCCATCGTACTCTGAATCCGAGTGAGCACCTTGCGAGCATACGCAGCCTCTATGACCGTGCACCCTATACCGTCACCACGCAGTGTCGCGCCTGCCATCTGGTGTTTGAAGACACCTGGAATATGAAGCACCGCAAGACGATCTTCCCTGCAGATGTGGCCCAGAACCGTTATACGGCTCACGAACGCCGCTTCCTGAAGGACAATCCTGAGCTTGCCCAAGGCAGCAAGTAACAAGGAGCCCTGATGCGTGCCCAATGGCGTGTAGCTGAGGCTGATATGACGACGCGACAGGCGCTGGCCGCCACCGGCCTCTCTCCCCTCCTATGCCAGGTGCTCATCAATCGTGGCATTACCGATGCAGCAGCCGCACGGGCTTTTCTCACGCCATCGCTACACGATCTGCACGATCCCTATGGCTTGCACGGCATGGAGCAAGCGGTGCAGCGCCTGGTTACGGCGATCCGCCAGGGCGAACGCATCGCCATCTACGGCGATTACGATGTGGACGGGGTTACGGCCACCGCGCTGCTGGTGACGTTTTTTCAAGAGCTAGGCCTCCAGGTGCCGTACTATATTCCGGAGCGCGCTAGCGAAGGGTATGGTCTCAATGCTGATGCCATGCGACAACTCGCCAGTACAGGGATACGCTTGCTGATTACGGTCGATTGTGGGAGTACGGCGTGGGAGGAAGTGGCTCTGGCGCGTCGTCTGGGTCTGGACATTATCATTACCGACCATCACCAGCCGCCAGAGAGGCTCCCCAACGCCTGTGCGGTGTTGAATCCACACCAGCCAGCGTGTACATACCCGAACAAATACCTGTGTGGCGTAGGGGTCGTATTCAAATTGCTCACCGCACTACGAGCTGCCCTGCGGCAGGCGCAGCTCTGCACCGACCGTCTCCCGAACCTGAAGCGCCATCTCGATTTCGCCGCACTTGGGACCATCGCCGACGTGATGCCGTTACGCGAGGAAAACCGCGTTATTGTGCACTATGGTCTGCAGGAACTGACACAGACGCGCAAGCTTGGGCTGCAAGCGCTGCGCCAGGTCAGTGGCAGAGCGGAGAAACCTGCCGGCGTGGGCGAGGTAGGATTTCAACTGGCTCCACGCCTCAATGCCAGTGGCCGTTTAGGTTCCGCGACGCACAGCGTGGCGCTGTTAACGGCCCATGAGGCCCATGAGGCAGCGCGTCTTGCCCAACTCCTCGATACCGTGAACCAGCAACGGCGCACTCTGCAGCAGGCCATGGAAACGGCTGTGCATGAGCGCATTGCCCAACAGTATAGTGGTCGTCCGCCGGCGGCCATCGTGCTCGGCGACCCCGCCTGGCACCTCGGGGTGGTCGGCATTGTTGCAGCGAAGATCGTGGAAGCCTATCATCGTCCCACTTTTCTCTTACACATCAATGGCGACACGGCGCGTGGTTCAGGACGGAGCATTCCGTCCTTTAACCTGTATCACGGCCTCCAGCACTGTGCACAGTGGCTCCGGCAGTTTGGGGGGCACAAATACGCTGCGGGTTTAACCATGGACACTGCGCATCTGCCATTGCTGCAGGAAGATTTGATTCGCTTTGCTGCCGATACGCTGTCACCTGAAGACTTACAACCGACGCTGCATCTGGATGCGGTGGTCGCGCTGGCGGATATCACACCAGCGCTGGTCGCTGAACTGGAGCGCTGTGAGCCGTATGGGGCGGGGAACCCTACGCCGCTGTTTTGTGCGCACGCCGTCCAGCTAGCCTCTCCCGTGCGCCGCCTCGGCCAGCAGGGGCAGCACGCCCGATTCCGTGTGACGCAGGATGGAGCTACCCTGAATGTTGTTGCCTTTCATCAGGCTGAGCAAGTGCTGGCACTCCCAGCGGGAGCGGTCGTCGATCTGGCCTTTACACCCACGATCAACACCTGGCGCGACCAGTCCCAGCTGGAACTCCACGTCCGTGCTATCCGGCCACATACCTCTCTGCACCATGTGGAAAGCCATTGACAGGGTAGGCTCGATGGTCTACCTTCCTCCTGAACTCTTTTAGATGTATGGAGTTGCTTGCCTCCGAGGGAACAATAAACTTTGCCGCCATAGAGGCGTATGCACGTGTATCTACGTTTTTTCAACCTGCGAGAATCTCCGTTTAATCTGACGCCTGATCCGCGCTTTCTGTTTCTCAGTGCGCAACATGAAGAAGCCCTGACACATCTCCTCTATGGTATTTACGAGCGCAAAGGGTTTATTGAAGTTACTGGAGAAGTGGGGACGGGCAAAACGGTGCTGTGTCGTGCGTTGCTCGAACGTCTTGACAAAGCTGTCTCCACGGCGTTGATTTTTAATTCCTACCTCACCAAAATGGAGCTGTTGCAGGCCATCACCGACGATTTCGGTTTGCAGCCACGCGAGACGACCAGCAAGGGCTATATTGACGTCTTGAATGAATACCTACTTGGTGAGTTCGCCGCCGGCCGTAACGCTGTGGTGGTCATTGATGAGGCCCAAAACCTGGAGCCGACCGTTTTAGAACAGCTGCGCATGCTCTCCAATCTCGAAACGGAGCGCGGCAAGTTGCTCCAGATTATTCTCGTGGGGCAGCCAGAGCTGCATGCGAAACTCGCAACGCTGCAGATGCGACAACTGGAACAGCGTATTGCGGTGCGCTTCTATATTCATGAGCTGACGTGCACCGAGACCGAGCAGTACATCACCCATCGTATGAGCGTCGCCGGCGCTGCGCATTCGGTGATCTGGTCGCGACGTGCCTTGCGCCTCATCCATCACTACACAGGGGGGACTCCGCGGCGCATCAACCTCTTGTGTGACCGCGTGCTGATGACGGCATTTGTGCGTGAAACACACCGCGTCAGCGCAGCTATTGTGCGACAGAGTGCGCAGGAGCTGGCGAGCCCCTGGCAATCCAAGCGCCTGTGCTGGCCGCGTCGTGTCGCTCTAGGGGTCGGTGCCGGGCTGGGCCTCTTGGGTCTGCTTGGGGGAGGCGTTTTCCTCTGGCCGACTGTACAAACGCAATGGTACCCGCATGTGATGGAACAGGTGTTGGCACTGACGAGGCACACGACGCCACCCCAGCCAGCTTCCTTGCCACCGCCAGCCACCCTGCCACAGGATAGTCTGCTCCCAAGGCAATACACTACCAGCGATCCAGCTTCCTTGCCACCGCCAACCGCCCTACCACTGTCCGTCTCTGAGCCCGCCTCTCCTGTAGCGCCTGTGCTGGCCACAGCAGCGTTAGTGCCACCGCCATCACCACTTGAGATCGATGTGGGCCTGGCACAAACACTCTGGCGGGCAAAAATCCAGGCGGAGGAGCAGGGGACACGGTTCCATCCTGGGGAATTGACCAGTTGGGAGACGATTGTAACGAACACAGCAAAAGGGCTGGGTCTCGACGTTATGACATGGCAGACGAGTATCTGGCAATTACAAAGTTTGACACGGCCGTGTTTCATCGAGGTATTGCCTGAGCCATCTGCTCCGCGTCCGGAACTCTGGGTCCTGGCACGTGGTGTCAGCGAAGGGGTGCTGATTTATCAAGAACCTCAAGGGCTGCTGACCGTGCCTCTGCAACAACTGCGGCAGATGTGGTCTGGGAAGGCCTATCTTACCATGGAGGAGAGTAAGTCTCGCGGGTTCGCGCTTGCACCAGGTATGGTCGGCGAGCGGGTGCGTATCTTACAACAGACGTTAAAAGAGTTCGGCTATTTCACCAGTGTGCCATCGGGGCAATTTGATGCCCAGACGCAGCAAGCGGTGAAACGCTTTCAACGTGCCAACCAGCTCGGTGACGATGGGCTTGTCGGCCGCCGCACGCTCATGATCCTCTTGCACGTTGGAGCAGATGCACTGGCGTTGGCCATGTAGGCACAAGAATGAGTATCATTAATCAAGCCTTGCAGAAGGCGCAACGCGAACAACTCAGGCATAGTCAGCACGAGATGCCCTATCGCCTGCCTGCCCAGCGGACGCGAGCGCCCCGCCGTCGGTGGTTTCTGGTGCCACTGGGGCTGGTGGCCGCGGTCAGCGTGGGGGCGACACTGCATGCCTGGTTTCTCACTGAAACGGGACGTGTGCCAGTACCTACAGAACCTACAGTGACCTCCTCGCCTCTGGTAACTTTCATGCCTCCGGCTATGCTTCCAGTGGTGCCGCTCCCAGCAGTTCCTGTAGTCCAGAGTGATACAGACGCTGCTCTCTCAGGGGCCAGCGAAAGTCCTCTACTCGCAGTGCCTGAGCCCCCTCCACGCGCTCCTGTGGTCGCGTCCGCAGACACTCCCCCTATGCCTACAGACAGTACTCCTCCGCCTCCAGCGCCCGCCCTCACCCCCCCCAGTGCGGCAATGCCACTACTCCGTATCACACCGCCGGCAGCTGTCGCCACGGCGCCAGCCCAACCACAAGAGCCCCGCACCAGCGTGGCGCCTTTAGTAGCCCCCACTCCCGCAGAGGTGACCCGTGCCCAAGCGCTTGTGCAGCGTGCTGCCGCGGCCCAAGAAGGAAAAGAGCTAACCCGTGCCTTGACTCTACTCGAACAAGCCATCAAGCTTGACCCCACTGCGAAGACAGCTTATAACAGTCTCGGGAATGTGTATTATCAACAGGGGCGTTATCAACAGGCTCTTGCCATGTATCAGAAAGCCTTGGCGATTGACCCAGATTATGCAAAAGCCCGCAATAATCTCGGGAGTACCTATATGCAGTTGGCCATGGACACGCGTGCTATCGATGAGTTACAAAAAGTGTTACGCGCTGACAGCTCTTATAGCCTGGCCTACTATAACCTAGCCTGTGTGTATGCCCGCAGCGGCAACAGTACCATGGCTGCGCAGCATCTCCAGCAGGCTATAGCGCTGGAGCCGCAAGCCCGCACATGGGCGCAAACAGACACGGATTTTGCGCGGGTGCGCACCGCCCCAGAAGTACAGCAAGTATTAGGACCCTGACACCCTATGAAGCGCTATTTTTGGCTCTTGTATCTCCTGCTGGTGACCGTGGCTGCAGCCCTGGCAGCACAGATGGTCAACGCCTATATCAGCGCCCAACTTGCCGCACCTCTGAAGCCAACCCAGACGCAGGCCAGTCGGACCGCTGGTCCGTTGGCGCAGCAGGCACCTTTGGCGCATTATGAGATCATCAACAAGCGGAATATTTTTAATGCCACGCCTCCCTCAGATACCCCGGAGCCCCCTCGCACTGCTGAGCCACCACCTCCACCGCTCGAAGTCCCGGCAACTCCCTTGCCGCTGAAACTCGTGGGTATCATGGCGGGGAAGCAAGCGCAAGCGCCGCGTTTTGCGATCATCGAGTCCACGGGGAATCCGCCTGGACAGGCCGTCTATCAGGTGGGTGATAGCGTGCAGCAGGTCTTTATTGTGGACATCCTGCCTGGCTGTGTGGTGCTTGACAGAGGCGGGGGACAGCAGAAGCTCTGCTTCGAAAAGGATGCAGGGTCGGCACCTGCCCCTGGAGCTACACCACGTGCAGCAGCGGTAGCACCAGCGCCAGCGCCACAGCCAGGTGACGCTGGCGGTGCAGACATTGTGCGCGTGGACACCGGGACCTGGCAGGTCAGACGGGAGAAGCTCCTGGAGAATTTCGCCAGTGTGGGCTCGCTGTCATCTCAGGCAACCGTCACGCCGTACTTTGTGCAGGGGCAACAGCTCGGCTTTCGCCTGTCGCGGCTCCGCACCGGGGGGGTATTACAGCAAATAGGCTTACAAGAAGGCGATGTCTTGCAGCAAGTGAATGGCCTGGATATTCATACTCCCCAGGAAGCCTTACAGGCCTATCAGCAGCTCCAAACCGAATCAACGGTGCGGCTCAGCATTCTGCGAAACAATAGCCCGACAACTCTGACGTACGAAATCCGGTAAGGAATTCCATGAACACTTCGCGACGCTCTCGGCGTCTGGGCACACTATGCCTGATTGGACTTTTGACCGTGATCACCACAGTACCCCCGCAAACCGGTTATACGGCTCGCCTGGCTACAGAAGAGGCACCTACCAAAAGGGCAGCGCCACGTGGGACGGCACAGGATAGGAAAGACGCGGCGGAGCGTACGATCTCGTTCAACTTACGCAATGCCGACATCGTGCAAGTGATCAACCTGATTAGTGAACTGACCGGCAAAAGCTTCCTGGTGGACGATAAAGTTCGTGGTAAGGTGACGATCATTGCGCCCACCGAAGTGACTCTCGAAGAAGCCTATCAGATATTTCTGTCAGTCCTGGAAATTCAGGGTTTTACGATCGTACCGCAAGGTCCAATCATTAAGATCATTCCGTCGCGAGACGTCAAGGACAACCCGATACCGACGGCCACGGATACGCAACACGCCTTCTCCCCCGCTACTGAGTCCTTTGTGACGCAGCTGGTCCCCTTACAATATGCGGATGCCAACGACATCCGTGGGCTGCTCACGCCCCTCGTGTCGAAGGAGAGCAGTCTGCTGGCCTATGCCCCCACTAATAGTCTGATCGTGACGGACACGGTGGCGAATATCAACCGGCTCCTCAAAATCATCACAGCCCTTGATGTGGAATCACCATCGGTGATTTTCAAGGTGGTAACGCTCAAATTTGCCCAAGCTGAACAGATTGCCAACGCACTGCGCTCAGCGATCGAAGGCTTGGAGGCAGGGACTGGGGCGTCGGGCGGTGCCGAAGCGGCGCCCCAGCCCGGTGTGCAGCCTGCAGCCCGTAGCCGCAGGCCTGTACAGGCCTCTGCTGGCGAGCGGACCCAACGCGGACCACGCATTATCCCCGACGCGCGTACGAATAGTCTGGTGCTCATTGCGACACGTGCCGATATGGGCGCCCTCGAAGACCTGATTGTGAAACTCGATATACGAACGCCCGAAGGCCGTGGCCAGATCCACGTCTACTATCTGCAGTACGCCAATGCCGAGGAGCTTGCCCAGGTGCTGACCGCGCAAGCTGGTGAAATTACCAGGACTTTGACCCCGACCACGACGCCCCCTGGGCAGTCTCCCCCAGGGGTGCTGCCACCCACCACCCCTGGGGGGCTGCCGCCTACGACCTCAACCGTGGGCACGCAGACAACACGTCGGCAAGGGGTAATAGGAGGCACAACGCCCTTAGGCATCAGCATCGTAGCTGATAAACCGACCAACTCACTGGTCATTACTGCACCCCCGGAAGCCTATGCGCTCATCAAAGAGGTCATTCAAAAGCTCGACGTGCGGCGTTCCCAAGTACTGGTGGAAAGCCTGATTGCCGAAGTGACGCTGAACAAGGCCCAATCGCTTGGGGTGGAATGGCGTGCCATTAATTCTCCGAATGGTACCCAGGTCTTTGCAAGCTCGACTGGCTCGGCGCAGACCGGTCTCCTCAACGCGACCCTGGGTTCTATAGGTGGGACAGGAACCGCGGCAAGCACGAACCCCCTCGAAGGGTTCACGAGCCTTGCCTCCCAGGGGTTCCTGATAGGATTGCTGCGCACGCTGACGATTACTCCCGACCCTAGCAATCCTAATAGTACCGTACAAATTCTGAATATCCCACTCTTATTGCGCGCTTTTCAAGGGGATACAGACGTCAATATCCTGTCTACGCCCAACCTGTTGACGACCGACAATGAAGAGGCCGAGATCGTGATTGGCGAGCAGCGCCCCTTCCTGCGTCAGGCGCAAGACACACCTGTAGGTGGGGTGACTGGCACGTCCACCATACGTACCTTTGAATTCAAAGATTTGGGTATCACCCTGCGCGTGACCCCGCAGATCAGCCAGGGCAAGACCGTCCGCCTGAAGCTGGCCCAGGAAGTGACGGCCTTCGTCTCCGAATCGGAAACGGGCGCGGTGACCACCACGAAACGCTCGGCAAAAACCACAGTAATCGTGGATGATAATCAGACAATTGTGATCGGTGGCCTCATCAGCAACGATAGCAACGAAGCCAAGACCGCAGTCCCCTGCCTGGGCAATATTCCCATCTTCGGCTGGGCCTTTAAGCAGACCTCGGTCTCAAAGCGGAAGACCAACTTGCTCATCTTCTTGACACCGCATATCATCACTTCCCCAGAAGATATCGATCGTGTCACCACACACGAGCTGCAGCGGGGCGAGCAAGCACCAGCTATCGAGGAACGGCTACGCCAGGGGCAACCGCAGGACAACCTCGAATTGCTCCTGAACTAACTGAACTAATGCTGCTGCGTGCTAGCCCCATCAACACCACGCACTGCCACGGTGGGCACGACGGCGTCCACGTGGCGATCGCGCTTTGAGACGGGTGGTCACAAAGCGCCTCGGACAGGAGTGCCAGGCTGCCGCAACGGGAGCCCTGCTGTGCACGCGTGGGAGCATGTCTGGCGAAAAAACGCCTCCATGACCAGCAAGCGGCCTATCTGCAACAACTCCAAACCTTCAGTAAGGCCCTTGAGCAGCGTGCCTCTGAAGCGAGGGCTCAGCTCACGAGAGCTGCCGAGGTGCAGGCACAGCAACTCTGTGAAGTAGAAGCGACCTCAGCGATATCTCTGGCATTGACCTCTTTAATGGACGTTGATGAGCTGCTCACGCTGGTCATGGATAAAAGTAAAGAGGTCATGCGGACCAAAGCCAGCTCGCTCCTCATGCTCGACTAGGAGGCTGGGCTCCTGTGCTTTCATGTGGCCAGCGGCACCGCCGGGGCCGCTTTGCGCTCCGCGACTGTGGCACTCGGCCATGGCATTGTGGGCTGGGTGGCCCAGACGGGCGAACCTCTCTTGATCCCGGATGCCTACCAGAACCCCTGCTTTGATCCCTCGTATGACCAGCGCTCGGGCTTCCGCACACGGTCGATTCCGACGGTGCCGCTGAAGGTCAAGGACAAGGTGACAGGGGTGGTACAGGTGATTAACAAGATCGGCGAAGTGGCCTTTGGGCAACATGATCTGGACCTGTTTCTGTCGTTTGCGAGCCAGGCGAGTGTCGCCCTCGACAATGCCCGCCTCTATAAGCGCACGCAAGCCATGGCAGAAGACCTGCGGCAGGCGCTTGCACAAGAACAGCGGCTCACCATGGAAAAAGAAAAGAGGAAAGCTTATATATCGAAGCAGCTGGTCGATGAGATCTCCCACAACCGGGAACAGAAGCTCGCCTTGGATGGCAGGACCGTGAACTTGACCATTCTCTTTTCAGATATTCAGAGGCTTACACGGCTCTCCGAGACCATGGCATCGCAGCAGGTCATCAGCTTTCTGGATACCTACATGACGGCAATGACCGGGATCATCGAGGAGGAAGGCGGCAGCATCGGCAAGTTTATGGGCGATGGCATTATGGCTGTTTTTACCCCTAATAGTGAGGGTGACAACCATGCCCTGCGGGCGGTACGGGCAGGAATCCGCATGCAAAACGGCTGTATAGCCTGCGGCAGGAGTTGGCAGTAAGCCGTCCGGAATTGGCCGGGAGGCAAAGACGCGTTGGTGTCAACACGGGTGAGGGCGTCTCCGGCAACATTGGCTCCGAGACCTGTCTGGACTACACCGTCGTAGGCGATAATGTGAACGTGGCCGCACGGCTCGAGTCGGTGAGCCGTGCGGGTGAGGTGTGCATCAGTGAGGCAACGTATCGGGAGATAGAGGGACATATTGCCGCTATGAAATTGAAACCCGTGTATGTGAAGAATCG
>JBMDXC010000170.1:0-15143 GCA_048594805.1 Candidatus Entotheonellaceae bacterium
GCCGACCCCGGATGCGCGTCACAAGGCGATGCTCGACGCGCTGGGGACACCCTGACCACCTCCCAGGAGCTTGCGCTCAATGTCGGCAGACGCTTCTACGCCCTCGCTGCTTCATACCATCAATGATTCCAGAGAGTTACATGGAGTGGCCTGCTCAAAGCAAGGGGGAAGATCCGACGGAGGAGCTACAAGAGAGCCAGTGGCGGGGTATGCCTGATACAGCCGCATACCACAGGATAGCAGGTATGGAGAGCTCACCAGCCTGATACTATCCCGCGCGTCAAGTAATCGCTCATGGTCAGGATCAGAATGTGCCCCATCCAGGCCACGCCGGCTCCGACAAAGATCCAGGTCAGCCAGCTACTATAGCGCACGTGCATAAAGAAGAGGATAACCAGCACGGCTTTGACGATGGCAATCGTCAGCGCCACAACCGCGCTCAGGGAATGTCCCAGGTGTAGGGAGGAGAGTGCCCACGTCAGGATCAGAAGTCCTAACAGGGCTGCATACACACCATAATAAACACGCCGTGGCACGACATCTGCCATAGACATCTACTCCACAAGATAGAGCAACGGATAGAGAAAAATCCACACAATGTCGACAAAGTGCCAGTATAGGCCAATGACTTCCACGGGCGTGTGATATGCCGTCGAGAACCGTCGGCGCCAGGTCAGGATCACTAGCACGGTGAGCAGGCTCAGGCCAATCAGCATATGCAGGGCATGTAGACTCGTCATTACGAAGTAGAAGACCATAAAGAGCTTGAGCTGCGGTGCATACGGCCCGGTATAAGCAAAGTTCAACGCCGGCACGAGACTCTCGTTGTATTCAAGCGCGTACTCATAGCCTTTAATGCCAAGAAATATCAGGCCCAGGAGTATCGTGAGCAGCAAAAAGCGACTGAGGAGCCGGGTACGGCCCTCCTGCGCGGCATGCACCGCCAGCGCCATGGTCAGACTGCTGCTCAGCAGGACGGCCGTATTGATGGTACCAAGGAGGACATTCAGGTACTGGCTACCGGCGATGAATCCTGCCAGATAGGCGGTGCGATACACCGTGTAGCTGACAAACAGGCCACCAAAGAACATGACCTCCGTCAGTAAAAAGGCCCACATGCCAAGGTTTGATGCCTCATACTGCTGCGCCAGATCGTCGAACTGATGGGCCAGGGCGGTGCGCTGCTCAGCCAATGTGCGCTTCCTCCTGTTGTACGTCGTAGGGATAGGCATGCTGTGGTACCACAGGCGTGACCTCAAAGTTATCAGTAGGTGGGGGCGACGGGGTCTGCCATTCCAGCCCTGTTGACCCCCAGGGATTAGGACCGGCAAGCGGACTGTAACGCAGGGACCAGAGTAGGTACACCAGTGGAATGATATAGCCCAGGGCAAGAATTGAGGCCCCTGCAGACGACATAACGTTTAATACCTGAAATTCATCCGGATATGTGTGATACCGCCGTGGCATGCCAAGGTAGCCCAGCACATATTGCGGAAAGAACGTCAGGTTAAAACCGACAAACACCAGCAGCGCAGCAAATTTGGCCCAGCCCTCAGGGTACAGACGGCCACTGATTTTCGGCCACCAGTAATGGATGCCACCGAGATATGCCATGACCGTGCCGCCAACCATGATATAGTGAAAATGGGCCACCACAAAATACGTATCATGCACGTGCACATCAAGCCCTAGCGCGGCCAGAAAGATGCCTGTAAGCCCACCCATGGTAAAAAGGCCAATGAAGCCTAAGGCATATAGCAGAGGGGCATCATAGGTAATAGCGCCCTTATACAGGGTCGCTGTCCAGTTAAAGACCTTGACAGCGGACGGAATGGCTACCAGCATGCTCAAGAAGGAGAACACCATGCCTGCATATACGGACTGGCTACTGACAAACATGTGGTGGCCCCACACAAAGAAGCCCAGTATGGCAATGGCAATACTCGAAAAGGCAATAAACGTGTAGCCAAAGGGCCGCTTCTTGGCAAAGCAGGTGACCAGTTCACTCACCACGCCCATTGAGGGTAGTACCATGATGTACACCGCAGGGTGCGAGTAGAACCAGAAGAGGTGCTGGAACAGCACGGGATCGCCTCCCAGCGCGGGATCGAAGATGCCCACGTGGAAGATGCGCTCGATACCCACCAGCGCCAGCGCAATGGCAAGCACGGGCGTTCCTAGAATAATAATGACACTGGTGGCATAGAGTGACCAGAGAAAGAGCTGCAAGCGGAACCACGTTAAACCGGGCACCCGCATGGTGTGGATCGTCACGATGAAATTAAGCGCAGTCAGAATCGATGAGAAACCGGTAATGAACGCCCCCACTACCGTCAGCATCACATAACTATTGGAGTAGACGGTGCTGTACGGGGTATAAAAGGTCCAGCCTGTATCTACTCCACCGGCAATCAGCGCAATCAGGGTGAACACCCCACCCAGGTTAAAGACATACCAACTTAGCAGGTTAATGCGCGGAAAGGCCAGATCCCGTGCCCCGATCATCATGGGCACCAGAAAGTTGCCCAGCACGGCAGGAATCGACGGGATGAGAAAAAAGAAGATCATGATGAGGCCGTGCATGGTAAACAGTCGGTTGTAGATCTCCGACTGCACCAGGTCGCCCTGCGGTGTCATCAATTCGAGCCGCATCAGGGTCGCAGCCGCACCCCCGACAAAGAAGAAGAAGGTCACCGAAGCGAGATACAGGAGGGCAATGCGCTTGTGATCAGTCGTCAGGAGCCACGACCTCAGACCATATCTGACGTTCAAATAGTGCTCGTGTCGTACCACTGCAGTTGGCTCCATCGCTTACTCCCCACCCGCTGGTTTTGGCACGAGCGACTTGATATAGGCCACCAGTTGCGTCAGATCCTCTTCGCTGAGTTGCCCCTGAAACGTCGGCATAATGGGCGCATAACCGGCCACGAGCCTGGCGCGCGGGTTGAGGATCGATTCGCGCATATAGGCCTCATCCGCCAGCACCCGTTCCCCATTTGCGAGTTGCACTGACGAGCCAAATATGCCCTCAAGGGCTGGAGCCAGGGCAGTGTCATGGCACATAGCACAGCCCATCTGCTGGTAGAGGCGCGCCCCTGCTGTCGCCATGGGTTCTACCTCGCGGTTGCTTCTGAGCCACTGCTGGTACTGCGTAGGCGGCAGGGCAATAACCTGGCCGCGCATGCGCGAGTGATCGGTACCGCAGTATTCGGCACAGAACAAGTGGTACACGCCCGGCTTACTCGCCTCAAACCAAATCGTCGTATACCTTCCCGGCAGCACGTCCATCTTGATACGGAATGCCGGCACGTAGAAGCTGTGAATGGCATCTTGCGAGGTCATGGTCATCTTCACCGCATGCCCGACCGGCACGTGCAATTCGTCGATCTCCCGTTGCCCGCCCGGATGCTGAAACTTCCACATCCACTGCTTGCCAATGGCATAGACCTCTAGCGCGTCCGCCGGCGGCGAGAGCATCACCATGGCATAGAGCTTGGCACCCCACACAAAGACCACCATGGTGATGGCCAGTGGGATGAGGATCCAGGCGGTTTCAAGCAGGTTATGCGTGCCAACCTGCTGCGCCCGTGTATGACCTGGACGGCGGCGGTATTTGATCGCAAAGTACAGGATCAAGAGGAAGATCAGACCGCTGAAAAAGACCGCCACACCAAGCAAAAACGTATAGAGTCCATCCACACGCGCCGCGATGGTCGAGGCCTGCTCTGGAAAAATCCGGAAAAACGAGCCCATAATGCCTCTTAGCCCCCCTCTCGCGTCCCGGCTCTCTTGCGTCGCTCGCGATGCAGCATGACGCCCATACACGTGCCGAGGGCCACAACAGTGGCCACCCCGGCCACGCGGAGCACCCGTAAGATGGCCAGACTGTATGTGCCGCTTTGGGGATCGTAGTGATAACACAGCAGCAAGAGCCGGTCGATGGGCGAGCCAATCTTGTGCGCCGCGGCTTCCACTAAACCGAGCTGGACGTCGCGTGGCGCATACTCGACACCGTAAAAGTAGCGGGACAGTTGTCCCTGTGGGGTGAGCACCATAATGCCAGTGGCATGCGCAAACTGCCCCTGGGTAGTATCGTAGCTATAGCGGAAGCCTACGGCCTGGGTCAGGCGTTGGATAGCCTCAGGCTCGCCAGTGAGAAAATGCCAACCGTGAGTTGCATCAGCGTTGGCCGCATTGGCGCGGCCGTAGCCCCGCGTGTATTGCGTCTGCTTGGCCGCGGCCAGATCGGGCGTATCGGCTGGATTGATACTCACGGTAAGTACGTTGAAATGCGTCCCAACGGTCAGGGAGAGTGCCCGTAAGGCCTTGAGCAGCCCGTTAAGCACCAGCGTGCAGAGATTCGGGCAATCATAATACGCCAGGGTAAGAATGACTGGCTTACCACCAAAATAGTCTCGCAGGTGCACCGGCTGGCCAGTCTCGTCCACAAAGGCTAGATCAAGCGGGATAAACTCGTGCAAGCGTTGATCCAAGCCAACCTGCGGCAGCCAGTCGGGCTCATGTTGCGCCACATGGTGGGCCTGTACGGGTAACGCGGAGCAGAGCCACAGGAGCAACGTGAGAAGGCCCACTGGCGAGCGCAGGGGTATGGCAGTCATTGGCTCTTCTCCTGCACTGTCCCGCCCTGGTCGGGTGGTAGTACCGGGATCTCGTGCCAGGACGGCAGTCCCTGCTGCACGACGAATTCCATCGCTCGGTCAATCGGCATGCGGGCGATTCCGGCTGACCGATCGACCCACCCATAGCTCTGCAGCCGCGCGTTTTCGGCCTGGAGCATCTCCAGCATATCCTGGGTAGGTGATGGCTGCAGGCGCGGCCCTGGCGGGCGCGGTGGTGTCGCAGCGACCGGTGCTCCTCGAAGTCCTTGCCCCGCAGGCGTTACGTTAAAGACATCGAAGAGCCAGGCCATAAGCGCCAGGGTCCCCGCCAGCAGAACGGCGAGACAGGCTCCGAACAGGACGACCACGCGCATACTGAAATCCCGCGTCTCGTGTCCAGGGTAGGTCGACGTGCTGTCAGCGTGCATCTCAGTCATGGTGGATTGCCTCCTGCAGACGTGGCTCGTACCAGGGCAGGAGCGAGCGGCGTTGCAATTGCCAGAGGAACGTCGCGAGCCAGAATCCTCCCACGGCAATGGGGAGCACAATATCGAGCCAGTGCACATGCAGTTGTCCGGGAAAGAAGGACGGCATCACGAGCCAGAAGGCATGCACCAGATGAATACCGAAGAGCACGGCGGCAACCATAGCGAGTGGTTGGGCCCGGCGCGTGACCTGCCGTGACAGGAGCAAGACAAAGGGTAGAGCAAAGTGCAATACCACCAGTGCCACCGCTACCCAGTTCCACCCTGCATGTGCACGGTGCAGATACCAGCGGTTCTCCTCGGGGAGGTCCCCAGACCAGATGATGAGGAATTGCGAAAACGCAATGTAGGCCCAGAGCATTACAAAGGCCAGCAACAGATTGCCTAAGTCGTGAAACAGCTCTGGAGATGCGACCGAGGCATACGGTTCATCCCTGGCCAGCCAGGCCGTGACCAGGATGGCATAAGCCATAGCGACAAGCAATTGTCCAGTTATCACGATGAGTCCATAGGCGGTCGAAAACCACTGCGGCTCCAGCGACATCAGCCAATCCACAGCTGCAAACGTCATGGTGAGGCCGTACAGCACCAGGCCGCCACCACTTAGCAGCCCCAGGCGACGTTGCCGGGTGCGTATCACCTGGGGATCGGGTGCCTGCTCTTGCTGTCGGGACCAGCGATTCAGAAAAAACGCCAGCACCAGCCAGATGGCAAAGTACAAGCCAGCGCGCACCAGAAAAAAGGGTACCTGCAGGTACACCTGCTGCAATGCGGACAGCTCGTGATGCGCCTCACCTGCAGGTCGAGCCCAGGCGTATAGCCTTGGCATACCAAAAATGATCGGGATAAAGAATACCAGCATGAGCGGCAGCAGACGTGTCCCCGCTTCGAGCACCCGCTGAATCACCAGGCCCCATCGTCCGCCTACCAGATAGTATATCATCAGGATAGCCAGGCAACCCATCACCACACCCAGCCAGAACATATAGGCTATAAGATAGGAGCGGAAAAACTGTTCCGGGTTCACGAAGTAACCCACGACGCAGAGGGCTGCTGCCACCACACCAACAAGTAGGGCGCGGCGTTGTATATGCTGCCGATGGGGCGGTGGCGTCTCTCTCTGGATCACAGTGTATCCTTGTTACTGCACGGCCTCTAACTGTTGCCGCGCCTCCGCCGGGAGCGCGGTTACGGGCGCGTACTGGCTGAGTTGCAGTGCGCGGATGTATGCTGCAATGGCCCAGCGATCCTGCAATGGCACTAGCTGCGCGTATTCTGGCATAGCCCCAAAGCCATCTGTCATCACGACGAAAAAATGGCCAATGGGAGCCTGGCGCAGGCGTGGGATATGGAACGACGGCGGGTGGGGATAGCCACGCTGCACGATCATGCCATAGCCCGTGCCCACATGGTCGTGACATGGCGTACAGTAGATGTTGTAGCGCTCACGCCCACGCGCCAAAAGCTCAGGCGTTAAGGGCGATGGCAGGTCTGTGACCTCTTCTGCACCAACACGGCCGGTATACAGGGGCCCCTCACGTGGCTCATGGCCACGTGCCACAGTTCCCGCGACCAGATCGCGTGAGGCACGGCCGTCCGCAAAGAACGTACTGGCTGCCAGCGGTTTGTAGCGTGGCTCATTGGCCATCTCCTGCTGACATCCGGCCAGACAGATGAGGCACAGGGCCAGACATCCCTGCATAAAACTCCACATAGAGCACTCTTTCATAGTCTCAGGGCTCGACCTCCGTAATGGCACACGCCGCCACACTCTCGAGAAAGCGTCGCGTCTCAATGCGGTCGAACTTGGCATCACGCGCTTCAATGCACAGAAAGAAGCAATCGCGCGTGACCAGGGCAAAACGCGGCACATGAAACAGTGGGTGGTAGGGCATGGGCAAGCCATTCAGTGCCAACATGCCGAGGACGGCCGCCAGGGCAGCGATCAGGATCGTCAGCTCAAACGTCACTGGAATGAAGGCCGGCCAGCTATGCAAAGGGCGTCCGCCAACGTTGAGTGGGTAGTCAAGGACGTTGATCCAATACTGCAGAAAATAGCCGCCCACGCCGCCAGCAATACCGCCCAGCAGCACAACCAGCGGAATGTGTGTCTGGCGGAAGTCCAGCGCCTCTGCCAGGCCATGCACTGGAAAGGGCGTATAGGCTTCCATGCGCCGATAGCCGGCGCTGTGGGCACGGCGCGTGGCTTCTAG
Organism: Candidatus Entotheonellaceae bacterium; assembly: GCA_048594805.1. GTDB lineage: Bacteria > Tectomicrobia > Entotheonellia > Entotheonellales > Entotheonellaceae > SXND01. The sequence goes on from JBMDXC010000170.1 coordinate 7,318, forward strand.
TAGCTCCTCCGGTGTGGCAAATTCGGCCACGAGCCCATACAGTGGCCCTTGGGTAGGTGCGCTCGGTATACTCATCCAGTTGTCCTCGGCGCTTGATCGGCCTCCCCACCCTCCGTTTCAGATACCAGCTCGCGCATTTCGAAAATCGAAATCATTGGTAGGAGGCGTAGAAACAAAAAGAGCAAGGCCACAAACAGCCCTATCGTACCGATGAACGTCGCCCAATCCCATAGAGTGCCGGCGTACATGCCCCAGGAGGACGGTAAGAAATCCCGGTGCAAGCTGGTCACCACAATGATATAGCGCTCCATCCACATGCCGGCATTGACGATCAGAGCGATCACAAACAGCAGCGGCACATTGGACCGTGCCCGGTGAAACCACAACACCTGCGGCACCAGCACATTACAGGCCAGCATGATCCAGTAGAGAGGGGCGTATGGGCCCAGCATACGGTTGCGCTGCATAAAGATCTCGTAGCCATTGCCGCTATACCAGGCCATGAACGTCTCCATGCCATAGCCGTAGCCCACAATCAGGCCAGTGGCCAGCAGGATAAGGGCCATATTGCGCAGATGTCGCAGCGTAATGAAGTCTTCCAGGTGGTAGGCAGCGCGGACGGGAATGGCAATGGTCAGGACCATGGCAAAGCCAGAAAAGATGGCGCCTGCCACAAAGTATGGCGGGAAGATGGTGGAATGCCACCCGGGCACGAGGGCCACAGAAAAATCGAAGCTCACGATGCTGTGGACCGATACCACAAGCGGCGTAGCCAGCCCCGCCAGGAGCAGATACGCCATCTCGTAGCGGTGCCAGTGGCGCGCCGCGCCGCGCCAGCCCATGGCCAGTATGCCGTAGATGGCCCGACCCACTCGACTTTGCGAACGATCGCGCAGCGTCGCTAGGTCAGGAATCAGGCCGATGTACCAAAACAGAAGTGAGACGGTGCCATAGGTGGAGACAGCAAAGAAATCCCATACTAGTGGGCTGCGAAACTGCGGCCAGATACCCATGGTACTGGGATACGGAATCAGCCAGTAGAAAAACCACGGACGCCCGAGGTGTAGGACAGGAAAGAGCCCGGCGCACGCCACGGCAAACAGCGTCATGGCCTCGGCAAAGCGATTGATCGAAGTGCGCCACTGCTGGCGCATGAGCAAAAGAATGGCCGAAATCAGGGTGCCAGCATGCCCAATCCCAATCCACCAGACAAAGTTGACAATGGCAAACCCCCAGGCCACCGGCATGTTGACACCCCAGATGCCAATACCAACGGCCAGCAAATACGTCATGGCAAAGAACAACACCATGACCAGGAGAAAGGCCAGCCCAAAGCCCATCCACCAGCCTAATGGTGTGCGGCGGCTCAGCGTGATGGCGCTAATTTTATCGGTGACCGAGCCATAGGTGTAACCGGGCTCGAGGACAGGAGTGCGTGCACGCCGGACGGGCGCATGCTCCCCAGGTGGTCTTGCCGTTTCCTCGCTCACATCTCGATCCTCTGCTGGTCAACCACGCGCCGGGGGCACATCACGCAGTTTCGGGTTAGGATTGCGCAGGTGCGCCAGGTACGTCGTGCGCGGCCGGGTGTTCAGCTCCGCCAACATACCGTAGTTGAGCGGTGTTGCTTTGAGCTGCGCCACGCGGCTGGCTGGATCATTGATATTCCCAAAGATAATTGACCCGGTTGGGCACGCTGCCTGGCAGGCGGTCACCACCTCACCGTCGCGGATGGTCCGATCTTCGAGCTTGGCCTGGATGCGCGCTGCACTGATGCGCTGCACACAGTACGTGCATTTTTCCATGACGCCGCGGGTGCGCACCGTGACATCGGGATTGTGCAGTAATTGCAGGCTAGGCGTATGATAATCGGCATACTGCAGAAAGTTGAAGCGCCGCACCTTGTAGGGACAGTTGTTGGAGCAATAGCGCGTGCCAATGCAGCGGTTGTAGACCATATCGTTGAGCCCTTCCTGGTTGTGTACGGTGGCGTATGTTGGGCAGACCACCTCGCACGGGGCGTGTTCACAGTGCATACACAGGACAGGCTGGTGATACACCTCAGGGGTGCGTGGATCGCCCTTGAAGTAGCGATCCAGGCGTAACCAGTGCATTTCTCGGCCACGACGCACCTCGATTTTGCCCACAATTGGAATATTATTCTCCGCCTGGCAGGCTAGCACACAGGCGTTACACCCCAGACACGTGCTCAGGTCAATGGCCATACCCCAGGCATAGCCCTCATATGGATAGGACGGATACAGAGTCTCCTGGGGCTGCGGCGCTGGCTCCATTGCCTGCGCAAAATGGGGCTGCTCGACGTACTGCTGGAGGGTACCAGCGCGCACCAGATGGCGCCCTTCCATACTGTGGTGCTGCTGCGTCGTGGCTAGAGGATAGTGCTCACCCGTGGGGCGAAGTTCCAGTCCACGCCCGAGCCAGAATGTGTCAGAGGTACGCAGGGCGTAAGCATTAAAGCCTGTACCACTGCCTACGCGGCCAGTGCGCCAGCGACCATAGCCGAGGTGCACGGTTACCGACTCATCTGCGTGGCCCGGCACAATCCACACCGGCGCCCGCACCGTGCGGCCCTGCAGGCGCAGCTCGACCACTGCCTCATTTTGCAGCCCAAGGCGTTGCGCGGTAGCTGGACTGAGCAGGGCAGCATTGTCCCAGGTGAGCTTAGTAATGGGTTTGGGGAGTTCTTGTAACCAGCCATTGTTGGCAAAGCGGCCATCCCACACTGTTGGGTCAGGCTGAAAGAGCAGTTCGAGGCGCGGCGCTGCCGCTGGTGCCATTGCTGTTTCTGTAAGCCATTCTGTACGCAGGGAGACCTCCTGGGGTGCAAAGGCCGTATGAGCAATCAGGCCGTTGTGCAGTGCCGTGCGCCAGAACTGGTCAAAATCCGTGCCCTGATACTGGCTGCGCCAGTACTCTCGGACAATCTCACGGCCCGACTGCTCGGACTGCCCAAGGAGGATGGCGAGCAGTTCGTAGGCCGATTTGCCGTCATACAGGGGCGCGATGAGCGGCTGGCGCAGACTAACGGTGCCATCGTAGGCGCGCGCATCACCCCAGGACTCCAGCTCATGGGCCTCCGGAATGTGCCAGTGACAGTACGCTGAGGTTTCATCGGCATAGAGACCTAGATGGACACTGAACGGCACCTTGGCCAGGTGCGTGGCCACGTCCATATCTGCTGGCGCCGTATAGACCGGATTCCCTCCCAGGATCACCAGCATCTCCACCCGACCAGCGGCCATGTCCTCCACCAGAGTACGCAGGGATGCCAGGTGATCCACGGGCTGAGCGGCCACTGGTGCCGTGTACACGACCGTGTTGCCCACGTTGCCCAGCACCGTATTCATGGCGTGAGCCAGGGCATGCACCAGTGGTGGCTGCTGCCGCCCGGGCACAACGAGACTGGCCCCACGGTAGTGCCAGAGATCCTCAGCCACGGTCTGCAGCCAGTCAGTATGTGTCTTCGAGGTGGGGGGCAGCAGCTCTGTGAGAGGTACGGTACGCTGCTCTAGAGTGGCACTGCTCTGCGCCAGTGCCCCGAGCGCTCGTGCGATCACCCGCGCGCTATCGGCCACTGCACTGGGCTGTACGGGCAAGCGGTGGTCGGCGATGGCACCGGTCAGGGATAGAGTGCTCTCGACCGCATACAGGCGGTTCATGGCTGCCGGTGTGCCATGCACGCGCCGTTGCTGTGCAAAGTCGTGGGCATAGCGCAGGGTACCAGGCTCGCACGCCAAAAAATCCGCTTCGAGCGCCAGGATCACACTGGCCTTCTCGAAATGATAAACTGGCGTAACGTCCTGGCCGAAGGCTAGCCGCGCCCCTGCCTGCACGTTATTGTCGTTGACCGGTTCATACTGATGCCACACGGCGGCGGGAAATTGTGCCAGGAGGGTGCGTAATTGCTGGGCAAGCGTGGGTGAGGTGACGGTTTCAGTGAGCACGCGCACGCCAGCCCCATTCTTGAAGCGCTGGCTCTCCAGTGCCGTGTGCAGGGCCATCTGGAAGGCATTCCAGGTGCTGATCTGTCCGCGGTGCATCACCGCCTGCGCCCGATCAGGATCGTACAGCGTCAACACCGCAGCCTGCGCAAAGGTGTCTGTTGCTCCAAGACTGGCAGGGTGTTGGGGATTTCCCTCGATCTTGATGGGACGCCCCATAGCGCTTTTGGCCAGTACGCCGAGAGCCAGACCGCCCAGAGTCAGCGTGGTGGCAAAATACAGCGGCTGGCCCGGGACTATGGCCTCTCTGGGAGCGCGGACATAGGGGACGATTTTCTCCTCCGGCTGCCGGCTACAGGCACCCAGACCTGCCAGGGCCAGTGAGGCACCCATGAGCTGCAAAAAGTGACGGCGGCTGACGGGGTCGTGCCACTCCGAGGCTTGCTGTGGAAATTCACGCTGCACAAATTCTTGAAAGGCCTGACTGTCCGCCAATTCCTCGAGACTACGCCAGTATTCTGGCCCCTGGGCTGTCTGCAAATGAGCCCTTATGGCTGTCAGGTCAAGTCCTGGGGGGTATTGATTGCGGTGCTTCATCGATGGCACGTCGAGCATGAGGTTAGCTTCGCAATGTTGTACTCTCGCACCAGACGCTGCCCTAGCGTTTGCTGGTCTTCCTGGGGCTGCCAGGTCATGCTAAAGACGAACTCCCGCGGTCGGACGAACCGTTCCGGTTCGCGATGGCACTCTAGACACCACCGCATCTGTAAGGACTGGGTTTTCCACATCAGAGGCATGCGATCGACCCGTCCATGACAGGTGACACAACCGATACCTTTGTGGAGGTGAATACTGTGGTTAAAATAGACAAAATCTGGCAGGTCGTGCACTCTGGTCCAGACCAGAGGTTGCCCGGTGCGGAAACTCTCCCGTACCGGCGCAAGAAAAGGGCTCTCAGTCCAGATATAAGCATGACAGTTCATACACGTTTCCGTGGGTGGAAGCCCAGCAAAGGGGCTCACTTCTACTGCGGTATGACAATAGCGGCAGTCAATACCTAGCCCGCTCACGTGGTGCTCGTGACTGAACTGGATTGGCTGTTGGCGCGCTACGCCCTCCTCGGTGGCATAACTGGACCGATTCAGTGCCGCTATGAGCCACAACAATCCTGCAATGATAAACACCGCTCCCAGAATGCTGACGCGCGAGATGGTGTTCGTGCTTGGATGAAAGATCTGGGCCATGCTTGACGGCTCACATATCCCCCGGGACGCTGTGGACCGCAGCCAGAGTACTGGGCTGCATCATATAGATAGAGGCGCCAGGTGCTGAGGCGAACTTCTGTACGGCGTCCAGGAGTGCTTCCATGTACAATGGCTTCTCAAATGTGCACTGGCTACATGTCTGGGCGGCGGCGAGCTGGCCCTTTTCCCCAGAAATGGCAATGACCCTCGCTGTGGGAAAATCGTCCCGCAGTTCCTTAATCATTTGCAGACCATCCATCACTGGCATCTGGATGTCAGTAATTACCAGATCCGTGGGCGCAGCCCGGTAATACTGTAGGCCCTCATTACCATTTGTGGCCTCGACCACAGCATGTCCTCGACGCTCCAGCATGGCGCGTAGGAGCAGCCGTACGGCTTGATCGTCGTCAACTACCAGAATGCGTGCCACAGTACGTCTCCCTGGGAAATCTTTGATGCCTGGCTCATTATCGGCGAGCGACGAGAGCTACGACGGCGGTATACAAAAGGCTGCAAATTTCATGCTATAGTTACTGAGAATCTCAAGGCATTGTAAAATTGACCATTAGGGTTGTGTCCAGGGAAGGAACACCCTGGCGATGTCTTATAAAATGAGAGAGTGGATCATTCGTACCACTCATTCTGAGAGGAAGCGCAATCTATGTCCAACGCCTATGAGCAATACCAGCGCCTGAAGACGCGCGTTGACGCTTTTGGGCAGGCCATTCGGCAACGTTACGCAACGCAGATCACCTGTCATGCTGGCTGTGACGGGTGCTGTTACCAGCAGTTCACGGTATTTCCCGTGGAGGCGCATCACCTGGCGCTGGCGGTCACCGCGCTAGCGGCAGAGGCGCAGCAGCGCTTGTTGGCTCGTCTCCGGCAGGATGACCCGTGGCGCATCGTCGATACATCCACGCCCTGTGTGCTCCTGGAGCACGGCTGCTGTAGCCTCTATGAGCATCGACCGCTCATCTGCCGCATCCATGGCTTTCCGGTCGCGAGCACGATGATCGAACGTCCTGATGGTGGGCAACGCGATTGCTGTCCGCTCAATTTTACCGACCTGCCCTTGCAGGACATTGCGCCGCAGGCTATCTATAATCTTGATCTGGTGAATCAAACCCTGGCAGCCATCAATCATCTCTTTGTGCAGGAGCACCAGCTGCCAGACCAGCGGATCACCGTACGCCAGGCCGTGTGGGCCGCGCTCACGCCCACCACGGCCTCTGAGGCATGTTAAACCTCGATACGAGAGAATGCAGGCTCCATGCTCGAAGTAGTCGTGATACTCGCCGTGCTCCTCCTCCTGCTCGGGGCTATCCTCTGGGCTGGAGGTGGGAAAACCCTGCACACAGCCCAGGGCTCAGGCATTATCGAGACGATACCAGGAGCTCTAGAAATATCCCCACTACCTGTAGAAAATCTCGGGGTGCTATCGTATAGCATTGCTTATGGCCTGGGCGACTCGCGCCAGCGTGGAGTGGATCCTGCCGCCGTCTATGACCGTCTGGATGCCGTCATCGAAACTATTGCGGCCAGTGGGGCGGATATCGCGCTGCTCCAGGAGGTCGATTTTGCGAGTCGTCGCACCTATGATATCGATCAGTTACAGTACATTGCCGCGGCGCTGGGATGGGGCTTTGTAGCACGCGTGATTACCTGGGAGTGCCGTTATCTCCCCTCGCCGTTCTGGGCACTGCAGCGCCACGCCGGACGGCTGCGGGCTGGGCAGGGCGTCATTAGTCGGTATCCATTGGTGCAGAATACGCGTCAGCGCCTCTCACAACCCCTCACCCAGCCCCTGCTTTCCCCGCTGTTTTCCCCATATCACACCGTGCAAATGGTCGATATGCAATGCGGCGACAGAACTGTACGCTTCCTCAATGTGTACCTGGAACCTCGCGATACTGTCACGCGGCAGCGACAAGCGCAAGAACTGGTCGCCTTTGTACGCCACGTCGCAACACCGAACTGCGTCCTCATGGGCGCTTTTAACAACGTCGCTTCTGAGGCTACGGCCAGATCCAATGGCCCTGCCGTCAGCCAGGATCGTACCCTGGACATCATCACCAGCAGCCTGCGCGACCGTCTGCGGATGGTGACGGCGATGCACCCTCCCTCTCTGCCTGGGTCACTGTATTCTCGTCGGGCACATGCCCTGGTTGGTCCCGGACTGCAGATAGTGGAGACCCAGGTTGTGATGCCGGACGAGCCCGTGTCAGACTACCTACCCCTGTTGCTCCGTCTGCGCTGGGCCTTACCGCTTATCCCCCAGAACCGGAGGCCACATCATGAGCACCACGGCTAGCGTTGCTACCCTGTTACAGCATCTCGCTACATTGCCCGATATCTGTCTGGTAATCGGGTCACCTGAAGCTATTTGTGAGATGTTTGTCGACCCTGCCACCATGCACTTCTGCGTAGACGGCGCCTTCGTGACTATGGAAAATGGCCCCTGGCACGTGCACCTCGATGCTACTAAGGTGCACAAGACCACGTTTGTCGTCACGCCAGACACGGCTCACGGCAACGGCTCTCAGCTCAGTTACAGCGTGCGCTTCTTCGACGCCCAGGGCACCGCGCTGTTGCGCGCGTTTTTTCTGGCAATGTACGACGC
>JBMDXC010000171.1:0-1748 GCA_048594805.1 Candidatus Entotheonellaceae bacterium
GCGTCGTACATTGCCAGAAAAAACGCGCGCAACAGCGCGGTGCCCTGGGCGTCGAAGAAGCGCACGCTGTAACTGAGCTGAGAGCCGTTGCCGTGAGCCGTGTCTGGCGTGACGACAAACGTGGTCTTGTGCACCTTAGTAACCCATGGTGTTAGTTTGAGAAGTAGTATCTAAATGCTCATTGACAGGTAGCCATGAAGGCACGCACATTTTCCAGTTGAGGTTGCTGAGACTTCAACGGAGAAGGAGTGCCTATCATGACTACCCAAGATTTTATTATTGCACTGTCTTGCCAGGTGGACCAAGAGATGACTGCGGTGCCTAAGCGTCCCGACGCCAAGCTCTATCCCAGTGAGGTAGTCACCCTCGCGCTCTTGTTTGCCTTCAAAGGCGTCGGCACGCGGGCATTCTACCGCTGGCTGACGCGGGATTATCAGGCGTTCTTCCCCCACGTGCCAGAGCGGACGCGCTTGTTCCGCCTCTTCAAAACCCATGTGGTGTGGACCGCACAGTTTCTGGCTGCTCCCACCGTGCTGGGGGTGGCGGACACCTATGGCATTGAGTTCATCCATCCGATGCGCGAAGGGCGCAGCCCCACGCAGATTGGCAAGAAAGGCAAGAGTAATCATCGGTGGATTGTCGGCGGCAAGCTGTGTTTTATCGTGAACCAATGGGGGTTGATCTGTGCCTGGGACTGCGCCACCGCGAACGTCCACGACACACACTTTCAGCCCCTGATTGCCCAATTTGACCACATCATGATTGTCCTCACAGACACCGGATTCCATGCCACGACTGGGGATCCCGCCAACATGCAAGTCTGTCCGCGTGGGACCTGGAACACGCGGATGATGGTGGAAACGGTGCTGTCGATGCTGACCACCGTCTGCCACTGCAAGCAGATGCACCATCGTGCCTGGGCCTATTTCCGAGCCCATGTGGCATGGGTCATGGCAGCGTTCAACATCCTGGCGCAATGGACACTGGAGGTAGACGATAACGATATGGTGCATTTTTCGATCGCCGAATTCAGTCTCTAATAGACTAACACCATGGGTTACTAGTGCCACCAGGCAGCGCAGCACGAGCGCATCGTCAGGAGCATGCCGCCGCATCAACTGCCTCTGAGTGAGATACACCGGCGACACTAGCAAGCGTTCGGTCCAGCCAGGCTGCTGCGCCTGATGACGCGCCCCAGGTCCCCTGGAGGTGCGTGGCGCAGGCACCTGTATAGCATCTGGCCGTATGGGGAACGGCAACTCCCCGGGCCGATATTGCGGCCTCAGTGTCGCAGGGACGACAGGCGACGGTAGGGCGCTGGGCGTTTCCGGCCACCAGACCGGCTTGGCCAATTCACAACGTTGTAATCCTGGTGCGCGACTCATGGCATCCGCGAGCAGGACGAGAGGCACTATCATCTCCTGGGGTGTGACGCCGCCGTGATAGCCATTCTTCGCATCCACGTAGCGGATATGCTCTTGCCAGGGGACAATGATCTGTGTCTGCTCGTGCAGACCACGCACGCGACTGCCTTGCACCAGCACTTCCCCTGGTCCTGGCGTATCACTCGCTGGCCGCCAGCGCTCTCCAGCATCAGGAAATTTCATACTCGGGCCATCGCGATGCCAGACATGGCCGTGATCACTCGTCAGGATGACGATACGCCCGGCCTCTCGAGCGGCCTGCAACAGCGCTCCCAAGGGGCGAATAGCCTCGACAGTCCAGGTATCGCGAATCTGCTGGGCAGT
>JBMDXC010000172.1:0-5486 GCA_048594805.1 Candidatus Entotheonellaceae bacterium
CGAGCATAATACCGCAGTGGGCGCATTTCTTGGGCAGGCACGCCTCTTTCTGCATCCTGGCACGCTTGGTCTTAGGGGCAGGCGATTGGCTCATCACCCCTCTCCTGGAGGCAGATCATCCGTAGGGCCACTGGTCTGGGCGATCTGCCGGAAGGTCGCTGCGCACGCGTCGCAGCCCGTTTCAATGACTGTCAGAAAGCAGACCTCGGCATTGGTCGCGCGCAGCAGGGCAGCATACGCGTTGATTTCCTGAATTTTGTCTTCTGGAAACGGTAGCCAGCGCTGCTGGGGAACACTAAAGACGCGTCCATGCAGACTACAATAGCGCAGAGACATATGGCATCCCTGTGTGTACGAGAATGAGAGTGTCTTTATTGGTTGAGAAAAAATGTGAATATCAGTATATAAAAGTTAATCTATAGTTTCAAATATATTAGAAGTTTTTATATTATACATCCTTTTCTAGCTTGGAGATTCCAAGAAGAGAGAGGAGGTCTAGAGAAGGAAACGGCAGGCCATTTGGGGCCTATTGTATGTTGGAGGGTACTACGGAGGGGCGGCAAGACTCGTGCAAAGAACGATACGGGTGCCTTCCCACAGGAGGTCCCACGTCGTGCCACTTGCAGTCTGTCTTGACACACAGCCCCCTGGCACAGGTCGAACTGGGACACCCAGCATTCCAGACCAGCTGTGCAGGTGCACTGGACCGGTTTTGCACCAGCGTGGACCAGTTTCTGTATGCAAACGGGCAGAGCGATTGACACAGGCCCTCGTGTGGCCGGCGGTGGTATAGTGTAGCAGCCATGAGGGGACGGCTGGCAATGCTGGCGGTGTAAGGTAACTGTCTGGGGCTTCACCTCGACAGTATGTGCGGTGTGCTCTTTATGGTGCTCTTACGAGAAAAGCGCTCTCAATACAGCTGGAAGGAAAATACCTTTAATCTATTGACATCTCGAATGGAGAATACGGGATTCGAACCCGTGACCTCCGCCTTGCAAGGGCGGCGCTCTCCCAACTGAGCTAATTCCCCACAGAGATGGTCAGGCATTACGCGGAAGCTTAACGAGTTCAGGATGGGGTGTCAAGACATAGGTCTACCCTCAGAATACCTGCGCAAGCAGCGCTACCGCTTGCTTGATCTCCTGCCGCGTCGTGTACCGCCCCAGGCTGAAACGCACTGCACCCATCCCCAGTTCTGGGGGAATATGCATCGCCTCGAGCACGGAGGACAGAGAGACTTCGCCGGCATGACAGGCAGAACCTGTGGAAGCTGCCAGGGCTGGCATTTTCTCCAATAACTCAGCACCAATGACACCGCGGAAGTTGACGTGCAGGGTGTTTGGCAAGCGCTGTTCGGGATGACCGTTGAGCACGGCGCGGTCGCCAAAGCGCTTTTCGATCTCCTGCCAGAAGAGGTCGCGGAGCTGTCGTACCTCACGCTGATAACGCGGCAGATCGGCCAGCGCAACCTCGCAGGCCTTCCCCAAGCCCACGGCGAAGATGACGTTTTCGGTCCCAGCCCGACGTCCCGCCTCATGTCCAGCACCGTGGATCAGCGGTTCCAGCGTGCAGCCGGTGCGCATGTACAGCACCCCAATACCCTTGGGGGCATAGAGCTTATGACCAGCAACAGACAGAAAATCGACACCAAGCTCATCCACGAGTGTAGGGATTTTACCTACGGACTGCGCCGCGTCCGTATGCATCAGCACGCCATGCGCATGAGCGATACGGCTGATCTCGGCAATGGGCTGGAGCGTACCTACCTCGTTATTGGCATGCATAATACTAATGAGGAGAGTCTGGGACGTGATGGCTTTGCGGACATCATCAGGGTCGACCATGCCGGTCCGATCCACCGGGAGATACGTCACCCGTAGACCCTGTTGTTCCAGGAAACGGCAGGGGTTGATCGTGGCCGGGTGCTCGATCGCCGAGGTGATAATGTGGTGACCTCTGTGTCGATAGGTATAGGCAACCCCCTTCAGGACGGTATTGTTCGACTCACTCCCACCACTCGTGAACACGACTTCAGGAGCGGTACACTCTAAGAGCGCGGCAATCGTGGCTCGGGCGCTCTCCACCGCTTCTCTGGTGGCCTGGCCATAGGCATGCGTGCTAGAAGGATTCCCGTAGTGGTGCAGAATGTACGGCTGCATCGCTTCAGCCACGGCAGGGTCCACTGGTGTAGTAGCATTGTAATCCAGATAGATTGGTTGCATCCGATCCTCCTCTGCTTGCAGGGCTAACGTACCATGAACTGAGAGCTGAAGAGATGGTAAGAGGCTAGGAGAGACAAACCGTAGAAGATGGGCCTGGGTAGAGTCGAACTACCGACCTCACGCTTATCAGGCGTGCGCTCTCACCAACTGAGCTACAGGCCCAGAGATATCACAGGTCATGAAGATGAAATGAAGGTGTACTCTAACAACTCCCTGACAGGGTGTCAAGGTGAAAACACCTAGAAAATGGCGCCCTGCATCACGACGTGTTCGCGACCATAGCCCGTGGAAATGAGCGAGACTTCGCAGTCCACTGCCTGGGCGATACGATCTATATAGCGTTTGGCAGCATCAGGAAAAGCGTTGTACTCGGTCAGACCGACAGTGCTCTGCTGCCATCCGGGCATCTCTTCATACACCGGTTCCACCTGCTGCAACACCGCAGCGTCACTCGGCATCTCCTGTAAAATGTCACCTTTATAACGATACCCTGTACACAGAGCGAGGTGCGGCAGGGGATCCAGGACATCAAGCTTGGTCAGGGCCAGGCTGGTGACTCCGCTATGCCACAAACTATAGCGCAGACTCACCGCATCGAACCAGCCGCAGCGGCGCATCCGCCCCGTGGTAGCGCCAAATTCTTGCCCGCGTTCTTGCATGAGCTGCCCGGTATCGTCGTGCAATTCGGTGGGGAAGGGGCCCATACCAACGCGCGTTGCATAGACCTTGGCAACCCCCAGCACGTGCGTCACATGGGAGGGGGCAATCCCGGCACCAGCGCACAGGCCACTCGTATTCGTGTTGGATGACGTGACATAGGGATAGGTCCCGTGATCGAGATCCAGGAGGGAGGCCTGTGCACCTTCGAGCAAGATATGCTCACCGTGCAGCACCGCCTTACGTACCATGCTATCCGTATCCTGCACAAACTCCCGTAAGATTTTCCCGTAGTAGGCATATGCGTGGCACACTGCCTCGAGGTCAACAGTGGGCAGGTGAAAAAAGTGCTCCAACAGAAAATTGTTCTCTTCCAGGTTGGCCTGCACGGCGGCACGAAACTTGTCCGGTTGGATGAGATCTTGGACGCGGAGACCACAACGTGCCGCTTTATCAGTGTACGTCGGGCCAATACCCCGGCCAGTGGTACCAATCCTATTGGCGCCGCGTCGGGACTCCCGGCCTTCTTCCAGCAAGCGGTGGTATGGTAAGGTCACGTGTGCTTTTGGACTTATGAAGAGACGCCCTCGCAAATCAATACCGCGACTGTGCAGGTGCTGGATTTCCTCGACGATGGCCCCCGGATCAATGACGACTCCGGCACCAATGACACAGCGCGTGCCTGCATGCAGCACACCCGATGGGATCTGGTGAAAAACGTATTTCTCCTCCCCCACGACCACTGTGTGACCAGCATTGGCGCCGCCTTGACAGCGAATGACCATGTGCACCCGTGACGTGAGCAGGTCGATAATCTTGCCCTTGCCTTCATCGCCCCATTGCAGGCCCACAACAGCCACGACGGCCATAGTATTGTCTCCCTTCATACAAATAGATTCCCTCTCTCTCCTGGAGCGAGAGGAAACAGCCATTAGGTCTTCGTACCCTGGTACAGCCGCGTAATTGCCGCATCTACATAATCGACGATATCGGCAAGGGCAAGGCGTTTGGCGGTGCCAGCCACCACATCATGCAACATCGCCTCATCATCCGCGAGTGGGGCGAGGCCCATCAGTAAGCCATAGCGAATACCCGTGCGCTTGGCATAGTCAAGGGACCCCTGTAAGTCCCGCGCAATAATGTCCCGTGCCACCCGATGTCCACGCCGGCGCAATTCCCGACTGATGCGCAACGCGTCGTGCTTGTCCTTGCGAAAATCCATGAGCAAGCAGTCGGCACCACTGCGGGCCGGCAGAGGGTTGGCATGCTCGAGCGCCTCGAGCAAGGCCTCCAGATCAATGGCGAAACCTGTGGAAGGATCGCTCGGGCCATAACAGGCAAGCAGATGATCGTACCGTCCACCGCTGCAGACACCATAGCCCAGGTTGGAGGTGAAACCCTCAAAGGTAATGCCTGTATAGTAATGAAAGCCGCGGATATCGCTCAGATCGATGAGCACGCGGTCTTCCAGACCGTACGTTTTCAGCATATCGTACACCTGGGCAAGATTGGCCAAGGCAGCCTGGGCGCCCCGGCTCTGGCTCAGATTGGCAGCTCGGTGCAAGACCTCGGTTTTGCCAAACAACGAGGGGATCTGCAGCAACACATGACGGTAGTGATCAGTAATGGAACACTGGGCTACTAGCGTTTCCAGCGTCGAGGTGTCCTTTTTCTGCAACGCGGCCTGAATGTGCTCGCTCTCCTCTGCGCGTAGGCCAGATTCCGCCAGGACACTGCGACAAAATTCGAGCTGACTGACCGCCAAACGAAAATCCTGTAGACCAATCTCCTGCATACATTCTACGGCAATCGCAATCATCTCGGCATCCGCTTCTGGCGAGTCAAGGCCAATGAGTTCGACCCCGGCCTGATACAACTCCTGGAGATTGCGGGTCTGTGAATCGTTATGTCGAAAGATATTGGCCACATAGCAGAAACGCAGAGGACGCGGTTGGTCTTTGAGCAGGGTGGCGGAGAGCTTGGCAATTTGGGTCGTAATATCAGGGCGTAAGGATAACATACGTCCGGTGCGGCGTTCCTCTAGCTTAAACATGCGCTCTTTGTAGGCCTCCCCCAAACCTAAGGTGAGCACGTCCATATATTCGAAGGTGGGCAGCACCACTTCCTGAAAGCCCCAGCGAAAAAAGACAGTGAGGAGCAATTCTTCGAGGCGTCGCTTTTTCGCGGCCATAACGGGCAGTAAGACGCGTGTTCCACGTGGAATTTCTGAGCGTAACATAACAATTAACCAAAGTTATATTGTAGGCGCAGCATAAATTGAAAGATATTGTCTGGATCGCCACTGCGCAAGCCTAACGGGTCGAGGAACCCCTGAATCCGCACATCCGAATTATTCTTCCACCAATCCCCCGTCAGCATGTACGCCCCACCCACACGCAACCAGAGTTTGGGAAAAATATCCCAGTGCAGGTAGGAAGAGAATTCAATGCCGCGATCGCTGTCACCATTGGCGTTCGGCTGCGCAGCCCGATCCAAGCCGGCGGCCACGTGCACAAACAGTACGGGAGTGGCATAGAATTTGGCGCGCGCTAGCGCCAGGAGGCGGCCGTTATAACCACCTCCAAAGTAGGGTGAGACTGACACGTT
>JBMDXC010000173.1:0-5568 GCA_048594805.1 Candidatus Entotheonellaceae bacterium
ACACCTGCTGAAGAAAGCAGCAGGCATCGTTGTGCCTACATCCCCTTTGGCGAAGGGCCGCGGATGTGTATTGGCAAACCATTCGCCCTTATGGAAATGCACCTCGTCCTGGCGACCATTGCCCAGGCCTACACGCTCCAGCTGGTGCCCGAGCACCCGGTGGTCCCCGAAGTGGCCGTGACGCTCCGCCCCCGCGATGGGCTCTGGATGACCGTCCACGCCCGCCCTTGATGAGTCCCAACGGGAGCGCAACTCACATGCCTGCATCATGCTGGCCCGGTATAACGCTTCTCAATTGCTGTTTTGACTAAGGCGCGGCTCTCACTGGCAGAAATATCGTGGCGCTTGCCAATCTCGCTGGTTTCTTCGGCCAGGTCCGTATCTTTAATGATATTGCGAAACCAGTGCACGTAATCTCCCTGATGCAGATGATGCAGCCAGGTCGCATCGTCAACACCCTCGGCAAGCTGCAAGAAGACCATGAGATTCTGCGCGCGCAAATTGAGCTTGCCTTCCGGGCCGCGAAAGTAAAAGCTACTTTCTTTGCCCAGCTCACCTTCCATATACTTGCGCACATGCCGCTGGCGTTCGGCCTGCGGTAGCACGGTGCGGAACTGCACCGGGGGAGCTGTCTCGTGCCTTGCCCACAGGACAGCATGGCCCTGTGCAAGGGTTTGTGCGACAAGTGGAGGAGGCGGTAAGCCGAGGGTTGCACTGAAATGACGCAGTGTCTCATGGGGTGCTTCCCCGATGGCAATAATGATATCGGCCAGGGCCAGCACATCTTTCGCCACGTGCTGTGGTTGCACGGTGAGCATCATCATCCCGTACATATTCTGTGGCAACAGGAGAGCTGCTGGCTCCAGCGCTGATGGCAGCAGATGATGCGTTTCGTCCACGACAATCCAGTGCGGATGCCCGGTGCGTGAGCGCAACTCTTGCAGACGTGGTAACAGGCGGTGGAAGAATGCCGGGCGGTCCTCAAGAGTAATGCCCAACAGATTAATCACCACACTTTGCTGCGGTTTTTCCAGCAGCTGCATCACTTCCTCGGGATCTGGGGAGCGGTTGGCACTGCCGAGCATGATGGTGTTGTCCAGATGAGCGTAGTCGCCTTCCGGGTCAATGATGCACACTTGATACGCTTGTTCTATGAGCCGTTCTATGATGCCCGTGGCCAGCGTGGTTTTCCCGCCTCCCGACGTGCCGGCAAGTAAGATGTTCACGCCAAAGGGCTTGAGGAAGATCTCGGCATCGGTATCAGTGCGTGTGCCGAGGAGAATATGGTGCCGTTGCAAGCAGATCTCCAAATCGGCCAAATCCGTGGACACGATGCGCTCAATGAGTTCGCTCACCCCGGCACCGTGATCATGCGGCGTGGTCCAATCCGCACGCTCCTGCACCATCGGCAACGCATTCGCCACCGCCACCGCGCATTCACACAGGCTGAGGAAGGCATGGTCGTTCTCCGCATCACCCACCCCAACAACGTTGTGCGGCGATAGCCCCAGGCTGTCCAAAGCGACGCTCAATCCCGTCGCCTTATTGATACCGGAGGGCAGAACCATAACCGCATCTTTGTTAAAGATAACCTGCAGCTCGAGTCCTAGATCGCGGATCACTTCCACAACCGTTATCTCATGCGGGTGCCAGGTCGCTACGATCACCCGTCCGTAGGAGAGCGGCATGACACCACGCTGCTCCAGGGCCGTGATAAACGCTTCTGACGGGCGTTCTCCCAGTACTTGTTCCGCGCGTGTGGTCGGCCAATAGAGCAGGGCACCGTTCTCAGCCACAACAAGATCAAAAAGAGTCAGGTGAGGAAAGACCCGGCAGAGGTCGTCTAACTCGCGTCCGGTAACCAGGATGAGCTTGCGACCGGAAGCACGCAAGCGCTCTAATGCGGCCAGCGTCTGTACGTCAACGATGCCGGCCGAGGCAATGGTCCCGTCATAGTCACAAGCTAGGGCAAGGTAACGCATGGGTTTTTGCCTTTCCAGGTCTCGTAAGTAGATAATCCCTCATTTCCAGTATACCGTACCCCTGTGGTCCGCAATAATCGAATTGCCGTATCACAAGCAACTCAGCTTGTAGACGACCAACTCGGCGTGCAAGGCAAAGCACTACTGGACAACCATGTTCCGAGCAGTGACAATAGCTAGGAATGATTCCCCTGTCTCAGAAGGGTGCCCTGCATATGCTGAGAGTCCCGCGCTTGCTCCATCATCTGGTGCAGTTGACCTGCACGCTGCTGACACTCCTGGTAGATGCGGCCCACTTCCTCTGGCTCTGTCTGCATTCCCCCAGAGTGCTCGCCACAGAAAACCTCTTTCTGCGCAAACAACTTGCCCTGTATCAGGAACGCCATGTCACGCCACGGCGCGCCACTGATGCCACCCGTCTCACCCTACTCTGGCTCGGGCACTGGTTTGACTGGCGTCAGGCGCTAGCGGTAGTGCAACCGGCGACGTTTCTCCGTTGGCATCGACAGGCATTCCGCCTGTTCTGGCGGTGGAAGTCCACCCCTGGAGGACGCCCGCCGCTGGACCTGCAAGCGCTCATCCAGCCTATGGCCCGGGAGAATCCAACCTGGGGTGAGGAACTCATTACCAATGAACTCTTACTGAAGCTGGGCCTGCGGGTATCGCCTCGCACGGTACGGAAGTCCATGCCCAAGCGCGTGGACCCTGGGCGAGGGAAACGTGCAACCTCCCAACGCTGGCAGACCTTTGTGCGCGATCATGCCCAGGCCATCGTCGTGTGTGACTTCTGCGTGGTGGTCATCGCCACCTTTCGCCTGCTCTACGTGTTTGTTGTGATGGAGCATGCCACGCGCCGCATGCTTCACTGCAATGTGACGGCCCATCCCACAGCCCCATGGACGCTCCAGCAACTGCGCGAAGCTATCCCTGCTGATCATGGCTACCGCTTCCTCATCCCTGACCGGGACAGCATTTTCTCACGAGAGCTCGATCAACGTGTACAGAACCTGGGGCTCAGGGGCCTGAAAACGCCGCCGCAGTGCCCCCAAGCGCACGCTCTCTGCGAACGACTGCTCGGTACGCTGCGGCGAGAATGCGTGGACTTCCTCATTCCGCTGAGTGAGTCCCACCTGCGACGTTTGCTGAAGGCGTGGGTCCTCCACTACAATACCAGTCGCCCCCATATGGCATTGGGGCCAGGGAGCCTGCAGCCGCCGGCCTCACTGCCGGTGCTACTCCAAGCCCACCATCATCGGCTTTCAAAGCGTCTTTTGGTGGTGTCACATCAGATGCTGAGTGGCTTACATTATACCTACGAGCTGGCAGAGAAGGTGGCCTGACCATGGCGTACGACGTTGGCAAGGGCAAACGGGCAGCAGGGACAGCATCGAGGGTGCAACGCCGCCCTGTAGAGAGAAGACAACACCCCCGGAGGCGCGCACAGTCATGGCCTGTCGGAAGCACGCCGCTCGTTGCTGGTGTGCAACCGTCTGGCTTTGCACCAGTCACCGAAGAAGCACTCCAGGCGATGGTGCACCGTCTGGTCACCGGACTGCACCCCCATAAGATCGTGCTGTTTGGGTCCTATAGCTATGGCACACCTACGGCGGATAGCGATGTGGACCTCCTCGTGATTATGGACACCACGGCCCGCCCGGTCGACCGCTATCTATGCGTGTCACGTCTGCTCCGGCCGCGTCCTTTTCCCCTTGATCTGCTCGTGAAAACACCCGAGGAGATTGCGCAAGCCTTAGCCAGGGAGGATGCGTTCGTGCAGGAGATCACGACCCGAGGACGGGTGTTGTATGAGCGAACCGACTGAGGCGCGTGCCTGGGTACACCGCGCGGAAGAAGATTGGCTGCTGGCCCGCTCAGCCCTCCGACGGAAGGTTCCATTGATCTATGGAACGACTTTCCATGCACAGCAATGTGCGGAGAAGTACCTCAAGGCGGTCTTAGTGTCCCGTCGACACACCTTTCCTCGCACCCATGATCTGATTGCCCTCCAGGACTTATGCTTGAGGAATGGTATCCGTGTCTCCATCGATCCGGATAAGCTGGAGCGCTTAACCGCATATGCCGTCCAAGTACGGTATCCAGGAGAAGCCCCAACGCTGGACGAAGCCCGGGAGGCGTTGCAGATTGCGCAGGCAGTACGTCGATGGGCTCGACCACTGGTGCGGTCCTCTTCTCGTCAACCGTAGTTTCTGCAGACCACAAGCGCCCATGGCGATCAGGACGTGGAGAGTCATAGTGCTCCTCAGGTTGGAGGCCGTGACATTATCGCATGGCCCAGTACACAATGAACCTGAGGGATTTCAATGGAGTAGAGACGGCCGAGGATTTCAACCTTACGGGCACGGCCAGCACCATGTTAGCCACCGGCCCGCCCGCGAGGATCAGCAGCCGACCCACCTCGCGCCATAATAATTGTAGACCTGACAGCCCCGCTCGCGATCTTCCCAGTCCCAATTCGTGCCCGTGAACTTCGGCGCACCTTTGAGCTGCCCCTCGGTGAGCGTGTCAGCTCAACTCCTGCAACAGTGTCTGCGCCGCTTGCAGGTCGGTCGTGCCAAAGCCCTCGGTGAACCAGCCGTAGATCTCTGCCAGTACCTGGTGGGCCTCGTGGCACTTGTCCTGTTGCTGCCAGAGCCGCGCCAGGCTGGTCGCCGCACGCAGCTCCCAGGAGCGGGCGTGCTGGGCCCGCGCTATCGCCAGGGCCTGCTGGAAGCAGCACTCCGCCTCGACAGGCGCCGCTCCTGCCTGCACTAGCAGCAGCTCGCCCTTGAGCCGGAACAGCTCAGCTTGCCACATGTATTCGCCGTAGGTCTCCACCAGGTCGAGTGCCTCCGCAAGTGTGGCCAGTCCAGCCTCGGGTGGCCCGGTGCGCCCATAGATAGGCGCGAGCAGCGTGAGGCCATAGGGCAGAGCAAACCTTAACCCCATAGTCTTATAGATGGCGATACCCTGCCGCAACTGTGTCGCGCTGTTGTCCTGACCCTGTACCGCCAGGGTCCAGCCGTGAAATACCTGCCCCGCGGTGAGCCACAGGGGGAACCCATGCTCCGTTGCCACAGCGATTAATGCCTCTGCCAGCGCCCTAGTCTGAGGCACGTCCCCGCTGCACTGTTGGACCATGATAGCAAAGTTCAGGGCCTGTCCTTGACTAAAGGGATGCCCCAGGGTACGGGCGACGTGCATCGCCTCCGCGTTCGAAGTGGATGGCGAGCTGGGACGCAATCTCCCGCGCCCGGGCACCATAGCCCGCCGCCAGCCGCGCGCCAATGCGCCGGAGCAGGTGCAGACGCCGTGCGGTCCCCAGACGTTCGCATAGCACCTGCTGGTACAGCACATGCCGCAAGCGGTAGCGTCCCCCTTTGGTCCCATCCGGCCATTCTGCCAGCTCAGTATCTTCGATGAGGTGATGGTGTGTCGCTACACCTTCACTGATAATTCCACGTTGCTCGATATCCCCTGAATTTCTTAACCTATTGAAAAGGGGGCATGAAAATGCGTCGCGAGGAAGTCTCGCAAATCCGCCTCTCGCCTCAATTGGCGCATGATCTCGGTAAGGGTCAATTTGGAA
>JBMDXC010000174.1:0-1676 GCA_048594805.1 Candidatus Entotheonellaceae bacterium
GGCGAAGTCGGTGGTCGCGCCCGGGACCGTGACGGCCAAGACTTTGCCTTTTAGATCGGCCATCGAAGCGATTTCTGGCTTTGCATAGATCGACATCACGGCGCGATTCAATATGCCGGCGATGTAGACTACCGGCTCGCCGTTCAGGCCGGCCTCGACGATTTCGCCACCGGGATTGATGATCTCAAGATTCTTGCCAATCAGCGCCTGGGTGGCTGTGGCGGGGGCGATGTAGCGGATGTCGACGTTCAAGCCATATTTCGCGCAGAGATTTCTGTCCGCCGCGATCCAGAGCGGCGCGAAGGCGCCGCTAAACGCCGCGTAGTTCGCTCGAACCAACGGAGCGTCGGCTGCCTGTGCCCGGTTTGGGGCGCTGGCAAGAGCGAAAAGCAGCGCTAACGAAAGTAGGGTCTTCATTGTCGACAAGAGTCTCATTTCACCTCCGTAACACGTAACAGTTCCAATTGTTCCAATCGTTCCAGACGTTCCAATCGTTCAAGCCGTTCCAACATCTCGAGCGATTGGATCATGATGCAAGATGGATAGTAAGTTGTCCGCGAATATTTTCTTCAAGTCTTCCGGTTTGAGCTTGGCGGCCATGGCCACATGTTTGGATATTTTGTCCACCTCCATAGGCAGCGGGTTATAGGGGTGATCGGAGCCAAAGAGAATCTTACTGGTGCCGACCCCGCGAAACGCTTCCAGAAGTAGCGGCATCCAGCCGACCACGGACGTTTCCAAGAATATGTTCTCGTTCTGCCGGGCGACAGCCACTGCCAGCTTCACGTATTCCGAGACACCCATGTGGCCGAGAATGACCGGTACGTCTCGATACCGGGCGGCCAGCTCGGCGATCACTCCTGGGGAGGCCTTGCTCGACATCCCGGTGTGAAAAATAATCGGCACGCGATAACGGCGCGCCGCCAGATAGATCGGCTCCATCAGCTCGGCTTCGTTGGGATCGAAGAACTCGATCTCGGGATGCAGCTTGATACCTTTCAACTTCAAGGTGCCGAGACAATGATCGAGGGATCGTGCCGTGGCCTCCGGACCGAAGTTCGGATTGATGCGGCAAAAGCTGATGATCCGTTTCGGATGTTTGGCCATTTCATCGGCCATGATCTGGTTCGCTTCGGAGTAATCGGTGTAGGATGCTCCCAAAGGGAAGGCTACGGCGCAGTCTAAGCCAGCTTCATCGAGGTTGCGCACCAAATCGCCGCCGAGAAAGCTCGCAACTCCATGTCCCAACGGAGTCTTTCGCTGTCCCAAATGCGAATGCGCGTCGATAGCGTAAAATTCCGAGTCGTTTATCCGTAAAGCCACGTTTGTCTCCCCCTCATTAGTAATCGTTCCAAACGTTCCAGTGGTTCCAAACGTTCCAGGCCTTCCGTGGGGCGGTTCAAGATTCCGGGTTTAATGTTCAAGGGTTTACGAAAAGGATAGTTCGAAAGTTCCGGTGGTTTCAACCGTTCCAGCAGTTCCAGTTGTTTCAAATCGTTTAAGTGGTTTCAAAAATCCAACCTCAAGATCCCTGTGATGCCGTGATGATCTGTTGGTGACACTAAAATCGTTTTAGTTTCTGCCGTAGTAGTGCAGGCGGATATTCCCGGTCGCAATCATGCGGTCGAATCGCCGCCGCAGCCAGCGCTTGAAAATGGTTCGGCTGTAAGGAATCA
>JBMDXC010000175.1:0-7567 GCA_048594805.1 Candidatus Entotheonellaceae bacterium
GGAGATGCCCGGTGTAATACCACCATTCGGTGCGATAATCCGGATGGGAGGCATGATCAGCCGGAAACGTGAACTTATATCCAGGCACGGCCTGTCGAAATCCCAGGAGAGCGCCGTGGCTCACCGTGAACGAAGCAAGCACGACCAGGAGCACGATCCACAGCTTGACCCGCCTATTACTGCTCATCACTCCTCCGTGTGTTTTAAGGCCTTCAGCGTTTTTAAGTTCGCTAAAAACCACAGAAGATCCCTCGATTTCTCTCCCGCGAGCCAGTCATAAGGTGGATTGTAGTGTTAAAGCCTATTGCTACGCCACTCCAGGGAAGCCTTATAGACAAAAACGTGTGGAGGTGGCTTCGGCCTCCAGCAAAGGAGTCGCTGATGCACCTCGTCCTCTTGCACTCTCGCCAGCCCTGAGACATACTATGGCACTCTGCTTCACTCCCTATCTCCTATCGTGCGCTGCAAGGGAACATCTATGAGTCGCGTGCTCATCATGGATGATGAGATTATTATCAGGAACAGCGCCGGCCGGGTGCTCAGTCGCATGGGCCACGAAGTAGAGTATGCTTCGCATGGTGAGGAAGTCATCGCCTTATACCAAAAGGCGCACGCCAGTCAGCGCACGTTCGATGTGGTTATCCTGGACTTGGTTATTCGTAACGGTATGGGAGGCCAGGAAGCGCTTGTGCACCTCCGCAGGATTGACCCGCACATCAAGGCGATTGTCTCGAGCGGCTCTACGACTGATCCTGCAGTCCTGGAGTATGCCAGCCATGGCTTCCGCGCGGTGCTTGTGAAGCCCTATGGCAGGCGCGAGCTCACTGCTGCACTCCAGAAGGTCCTGGAGGAGCCATAAGTCAAATTCGACTTTGGTTGCTCCTCACGTCTCTACGTGACTCATCGGGAACGTCAGTGTAAAGGTCGTCCCGCTGGCCCGCTCCAGCGCGATTGTCCCCTGGAGCTGCTCGGTAAGCATGGCAACGAGTTGCAGGCCTAAGCTCTCAGTGTGACGAAAATCGATTGCGTCTGGGAACCCAATACCATTATCCCGCACCACCAGCGCCGCCCGCTGTGCGGTGTCGGCATGCAACTCGATGTGCACTTCACCGGTGCGGCCTTGGGGAAAGGCGTATTTAAAGGCATTGCTCAGCAGCTCATTGAGAATGAGCCCACAGGGGATCGCTTGATCAATATCTAAGATGACCGGCTCGACCTGGATGCGTACAGTGATACGCTGTGGATCGACGATATACGAGCGCACAAGTTGGGCGCTGAGGGTGTGGATATAGAGCGCGAGATCCACTCTGGCGAGATCCTGTGACTGATATAACGTCTCATGGATGAGAGCCATGGAGCGGATGCGGTCCTGACTATCGCGGAATGGCGCCAGCATGGCAGTGTCACCAATTGCATCGGACTGCAATTCGAGTAAACTCGAGACGATTTGCATATTATTTTTCACCCGATGGTGCACTTCTTTGAGGAGGACTTCTTTCTCGCGCAGGGACGCAGTGAGCTGTGCTTCGGCCTGGCGGCGCTGCGTGAGTTCCTCCTGGGCCTGCCAGTAGAGCTGGGCGTTCTGCATCGCAATGGTAGCATGTGAGGCGAGCCGCACGAGGAGCTCCTCATCGCGGTCCGTGAAGGGCTGAGACGAGGGGTTGGAGACATAGAACACCCCGTCGATCCGTGTCCCGTTCAAGATCGGCACGGCCAGCACAGCGATGTTCCCTTCTGCCCGCGCCCCGGCCAGATACTCTTTGCTGAAGCGTGGATCGGTGGCATAGTTATCCGTGCGCCAGGGGCGCGCGGTGCGGAGCACCTGTCCCCCCAAGCCCTTGCCAGGCTCAATGCGAAGGCCAGCATAGGCCCCGTGGGGAGCCCCGACCTCATAGCGGCCGACTAGGACGTCCGAGTCGGGTTCGCGAAGCATAAGAATGGCCCGTTCGCTGGCGCAAAGCTCCTGCGCTCCAGCGACCACGCGCTGGAGCACTGTATCAAGATCCAGAGAGGCACTGAGGCTCTGGGCGAGGTCGGCCAGCATCTCAGTTTCACGTCGCCGACGCTCCGCCTCTGCTTCCGCCTGCTTCTGCACGGTGATATCCCGCGCAATCGTAGCAGCGCCGATGATGGTCCCTTGCAGGTCACGGATTAGTGAGACGGTGAGCGAGACGGGGAACACCTGACCATCGCACCGGACTCGGAGGGTCTCATAGCGTTCGATGGCTTCGCCCCGAGCAAGCCGGGCAAGAACGCCGGGGATCTCATCTGGACGATCTGGCGGGGCAAGGAGTCCAATCGGCTGGCCGATCACTTGGTCGGCCTTATAGCCATACATCCGCTCCGCCCCCTGATTCCAATTGGTGATGATGCCATCGAGAGTCTTGCCAATGATGGCATCCTCGGAGGAATCCACGATGGCGGCTAAGCGCGCCCGAGTTTCCTCGGCGCGCCGGCGTTCGGTCACATCGCGAAAGACGAGGACAACACCGAGGAGAGTCCCGCGGGGGCCGCGAATCGGCGCGCCACTATCATCGATGGGGCGTTCCACACCGTTCCTGGCGATGAGCAGCGTATGATTGGCGAGTCCCACCACCGTGCCCTCACGGAGCACCTTGGTGATGGGATTTTCGACTACCTGACGGGAGTACTCGTTGATAATCTGAAACACCTCCGTAATGTCCTTGCCCAGAGCCTCGGCTTCTGGCCACCCGGTGACCGTTGCTGCCACGGGATTCATAAACGTCACCTGACCCTGCGTGTCGGTTGCAATGACGGCATCCCCGATACTAAACAGGGTAACGGCCAACCATTCGCGCTGCTCCTGCGCGACCGCATCCGCCTTCCGGCGCTCTGCTACCACGGCTGCTAAGATGAGGGTTGTCACCACTGCGATGCTGAGAAAGGCCTGGAGCGCCAGGAGCCTCTCGTGGAGCGACTGGCCGGCGAAGGGACCAAACCCCTGTATGGTCCCCCAGACCGCAATGGCTGAGACGAGACCAGTGGCGCTTATCGCTCCCGGGGGACCTAGCCGTACCGCCGCCCAGATCAAAACGGGGAAGAGAATGTAGGGGGAATCGATCAGGTTGGGGGCCACACCACCGAACACGAGAAGGCTCAAGGTACCGACAGCTACACCTACGACGACCGCCTCGACGACCCACAGACGTGGTCGGGAGAAACGCCCACGCCCGCTCCAGACGAAAAGGAGCGGTGCCACTACCAGAGCGCCCATGGCATCGCCCAGCCACCAGGTCAGCCAGGCTTTGCCGAACCTCGCGGCAGGAATCAGGCCACCGAGCCAGCCGCTGGTCACCCCTACAGTGGCGCTGACCAGGGTACTGAGCACGGCCGCCAGCACGACCAGGCCCAGGACATCCCGGAGACGATCAAGAGCAGGACTGAAACCGACCAGGCGCTGGAGGAGCAGGGCGCCGACCAGAGCCTCCAGCGTATTCCCAAGCGCTATGCCACACGCCACCGGCACCGGCACGCCGGCCCACAGATTGGCGAGAAAAGCTCCGCAGGTGATACCGGGCCAGAGGCGACAGCCCCCCAGGACCAGGGCCATCAAGGCAATGCCTGTTGGGGGCCAGACGGCCGTGGCAACACTGTGCACCGCATCTAAGGAGAGCCCAAACTGCGCCGTAGCAACGTAGCTGACGCACAGCACCACCAGGCGCACTACGTCCACTGTTCGCATTGTATGACTCCACGGTTCGTGGGAGGTCAGGGTGTTTGCAAGCTGGGGCAGGGTAACTGCGCGGTGCCATTATAGCATACTGTCGGGGTGTGCAGGGCCTTGCCTGCACGCCCGAGAACCCCCCAATACCCGGCCGACAGGTTAATACTGCACGGTCCTGGCGGGCTCATCAACCACCGGGTTTTCCAGCACTCCGAGTTGGTCAATAGCAATGCGCACGACATCGCCAGGCTTGAGCCAAATTTTCGGATCCATCCCTAATATGACCCCACTGGGAGTGCCCGTGGCAATGACATCACCGGGTTCGAGGGTAAAGGCCGTGGACAGGTGTTCGACAATATCGAAGCAGTTGAATATAAGGTGCTTGGTATTGGAATTCTGGCGTAATTCCGCATTGACCCAGGTCTTGAGATCAAGGCGGTGCGGATCAGGCACCTCATCCGTCGTCACAATGTAGGGTCCCATGGGACAGTGCGTATCCCACGATTTCCCCATAGTCGTGGTGGCGGAGCGCGCCTGCCAGTCGCGCACACTGACGTCATTGACAATGGTATATCCCGCAATAACCGTGGCGGCTTTGTCCTTGGGCACCCGCCGGCAGCGCTTGCCGATGACCACGCCCAGCTCGCCCTCGTAATCGAGCTCGACCGAATCCTTGGGACGCCAGATCGCTGCCCCAGGCCCGATCACGGCGGTCGACTGCTTATTGAAGATCATGGGGACTTGTGGCATGGGGCGCCCAGTCTCTTCGATATGGTCACGATAATTCAACCCCACGGCGAGAATTTTGGGAGGACGGCGAATCGGTGCCTCCAGCTGCACGTCGGCGAGGGCCAGACGCCCCCGCCCTGAGGCACAGGCTTCCTGCGCCTGCTCCATGGCTGATACTCCTTGTTCCAGGAACGCTAACATCTCACTCGGCATGTTGCGGCCCTGTCCACTCACGTCTACCACCTCTTCTGCCATCACAGCGCCAATCCGGGTCTTGCCCCCGTGTGTAAAAGTCACCAGTTTCATGATGTGCTCCTCTGAGACTATCTATGCATGCAGCCCGGCAGTGCTCATGAAGAGCCCTCTGCTGCTGGCCCGGGCATCTCCGGGCGGAGCTTCCGCCCTACCACAATGGCTGTGCGTTGGGTAAAGCACCACTGGCCATCCGCATCCTGAAACGGCTGCGTACCACTCAAGTCGTGCAGCCCATCCTGTGCGATCAAGCGTCGCACGTGCGCTGCCTGGTCGGCTGGCGTCTGGGCATTGGCCAGCCAGCGCTCGACGACTTGCTGCAGATGACCCGTGGCAACATGGCTCACCTCTAGCCCTGCCTCGGCAAAAAGCTTGAGGAGCATGCTCAGAGAGAAGGCCGCAGTGTGGGACGGGTCGCGCAGATTCTCGAAGCGATTCTGGTAGGCGCCACGGGCGGGATGTTCGCTCACCACGAGATCTTCGACCGCCACTGTCCCCTGTGGAGTACACACACGCACCATTTCACGCAGCATGCGCGGCGGCTGTTCGAAGTGATGGAACGCCAGGCGGCAGACGACCACATCAAACTCGCCGTCCGCAAATGGCAGGCGCGAGGCGTCCGCGAGTTGAAAGCGCACGTTGTGTAGCCCTTGCTCCTGGCGCCGCTGTTCGGCAATGGCCAGCGGCGCCTCAGTGAGGTCAACGCCTACAACTTCGCGAGCCACAGCAGCAAATCCCATGGCCACATACCCTGGGCCAGTAGCGACTTCCAACACGCGGTCCTGGGAGGTAGGACGTACGGCATGCACGAGCCGGGCCACACGCTCAGGATCGGCAATCACCGGGTTCGCCGCGTAGGCCGTCGCCTGGCGTGTAAACTCTTCACGAACCACCTGGTTGTGTTCTTTGGTTGGTGGCATGCGCTCTTTACCCCCGTCCTATGATAGGACGAACGCTTATGTGGCTGTTGGCAGTCAATGCCTCAACGTACATGCAGGAGGTTGGCTGTCAAGTATACCAAGAAGGGCTGGTCACGTGGCCTGCGGCGGCACCGTCCCTGCCTCCTCGTAACGATGAATAGCCTTTTCCAAGGCACGTAGGGGCAACATCGCACATTTCACGCGCATCGTGGTCAATGGGACCCCGAGCAGATCGAGCATGTCTTGCCGTCCCATCTTTTTGACCTCGTCGAGCGTTTTGCCCTCGACCTCTGCCATGAGCATGGAAGCGGCTGCGAGGCTAATCACACAGCCTTTGCCCTCGAAACGCACAGCTGCCAGACGACCCTCGTCGTCGAGGCACGCCTGAATGCGCACCTCGTCTCCACAGAGGGGATTGAGGTCGCGGATCTCGAACGTCGGATGCTCAAGCGTACCCCGGTGAGATGGGTTCTCGTAATGGTCCAGGATGTTGTCCTGGTACATCTCAAAACTCATCGCCGTCGCAGCCTCCTCGTTTCCCCGATGGCCTCCAGCAGCACATTGATCTCGTCCATGGTGTTATACACGTAAAAGCTCGCACGGCATGTGCCATTGACGCCGAGGACACGCATGAGGGGCATGGCACAGTGATGTCCAGCACGAATGGCCACACCACATTGGTCCAGCACCGAGGCCACATCGTGTGGATGCAGGTCCTTGATGTTAAAGGAGATGACACCACCACGCGCTTCGGCCTCTGGTCCGTACAGCTCGATATCTGGCGCCTGGCGCAACTGCTCCATGGCGTAACACACCAGGCGATGTTCGTGGGCCTGCACCGCCTCCATTCCCAGGCCTTCCAGATACTCAACCGCGGCAGCCAGACCGATACCCGATGCAATAGGAGGCGTACCAGCCTCAAATTTCCAGGGAAGATCGTTCCAACTGGCCCCTTCAAAGGTCACTTCGCTGATCATGTCACCGCCGCAGAGAAACGGCTCCATGTGCTCCAGGATGCGGCGTTTGCCATACAGCCCACCAATGCCAGTTGGGCCGAGCATTTTATGGCCAGAGAAGGCAAAAAAATCACAATCCAGGGCGCGCACATCAATAGCCATGTGGGGAATACTCTGGGCCCCGTCCACACACAGTAAGGCGCCCTGCGCATGGGCCATGTTGCCCAACTCGGCGACCGGGTTCACGGTGCCCAAGACGTTGGAGACGTGGGTCACGGAGACCATTTTGGTGTGCGGGCCAATCAGGGCAGCGGCGTGCTCCATATCCAGGTATCCCTGCGCATCGATACGGATATAGCGCACTACCGCTCCGGTGCGGCGCGCGATCTGTTGCCAGGGCACAATATTGCTGTGGTGTTCGAGTTGCGTGAGCACGATTTCGTCACCCTCTCGCAGGTGCTGTAACCCCCAGGCATAGGCAACGAGATTGAGTGCTTCGGTGGTGTTCTTGGTAAAGATCACTTCCTCCCAGTCGGCGTGAATGAAGTGTGCCACCCGCTCATGTGCCTGCTCGTAAGCGAGCGTTGCCTCTTCGCTCAGGACGTACACGCCACGGTGGATATTCGCGTGCGAGGTTTGATAGTAGCGACGCACAGCATCAAGAACTTGGAGAGGTTTCTGGGATGACGCAGCGCTATCGAGGTAGACGAGCGGGCGGTCGTGTACGCGCCGTGCCAGAATGGGAAAATCACGACGCACTGTTTCGACATCCAGCCCAGCCGGATCTTGGCGTGTGGAGAAGTTGGGCATGTGATGACCCTCAACATAGCCTGGGAAGATGCGCCTCCGGCGCTGGCCATAGCCGGCCTATGCCCCTCATGCGAGCCACCGCACATGGAATGCGCCAGTCGCTGAACTCTACCCAGCTTACGACACCTTTGTCAACGTCATCAACGTTGTCGTGTGCCCGTGCAGGGCTACTCCCGATAATGGCAGCCCATACTGGTCTTATTTTCCCAAGCAGC
>JBMDXC010000176.1:0-4023 GCA_048594805.1 Candidatus Entotheonellaceae bacterium
GGATGAGCAGTCGCCGCAGGAGCAAAGGTGCATCTCATAAGCTCACTGATTTCCCGCTAACGTGCGTACTGCAGCAGATCTGGCATGGAGGGTAATCCTTCGCCAACCGTTGCATCGGGATGATACTTCCGTCTAGATGTATGTTTCGTAAATCCTGTGCAAGTAGGTTTTAGCCACATAAACCTGTAAAATGACCGGTACGCTCGCGTTATGTTGCGCTATGTCTTCTGCACGCTAAGGACTTTGACCATGCCCGTCCCTCTTGCGCGCCCGGTATCCCTGACCCCTGAGGAACACGCCCGTTTAGACTCCCTTGTGCGGGCCCATTCCACCCCCCAAGCCTTGGCCTTTCGCTGTCGGCTGATCCTCCGGATCGCCGCGCCAGACCGACCATCCAATCTGCACGTGGCCACCGCGATGGCCTGTGAGCGCCAGACGGTTGGCCGGTGGCGTCAGCGCTCTCTGACGCACGGCTGCAACGGCTTGCAGGATGCACCGCGCTCGGGTCGCCCGCAGCGCGTTTCCCCCCTCTGAGCGCGTCGAGGTCCTGGCGATGGCGACCAAGCAACCGGCCACGTATTATTGTCCCGCCACCCGGTGGAGTCTGGACGACTTGGTCGCCGCACTCCCGCAGCATCGGCTGCAGTCCATCAGCCGCTCCAGCATCTGGCGCATCCTGGAGGAGGCGGACCTCAAACCGCATCGGAGCGTGTACTGGCTCAACAGCCACGCTCCCGACTTTGCGGCCAAGGCGCAGGCTCTCTGTCCGCTCTATCTCCAGGCGCTACGCTTCTCCCAAGAGGGACGCCTCGTCATCTGCGCCGATGAAAAAACGGGGATGCAGATGCTGCAACGCTGCTTTCCCACACAGCCCGTGCAACCTGGCAAGCCAGAAAAACGCGAGTACGAGTATATCCGTCATGGGGTACGCGCCTTGCTGGCCTCCTTCGTGGTGCCGACGGGACGCCTCGTATGGCATCTGGGTCAAACACGCCCCAGTGCGGATTGGGCCGCCCATCTCGCCCACGTCGTACGCCAACTGCCCGCCATGCAGCGCTACGATTGGGTGGTGGATAATCTCAATACCCACTGGAGTCTCGAAGTGTGTCAGCTCGTGGCCCCATGGTGTGCCGTCCCCTTGAGCCCCAAGGCGTGACAACGAGGCGCCCAGCGGCGTGCGTTTCTCTGCGATCCGACCCACAAGCATGTCTTGCACTTGACGCCCAAGCACGGCTCCTGGCTCAATCAGGTGGAGTGATGGTTGAGCGTCTTGGCGCGGCGTTTTCTCAAGCGTGGCGATTACGCTTCGGTCCACGAGTTTGACACCCGCTTGGCCGACTATCTGGAGGTCTATAATACCCATCACGCTCATCCCTATCGGTGGACCTATACGGGCCAACCCTTGGTTCGGGCGACGCCTTTTAGTCAGACCCGCCGCCAGCAGCGTCAGGGAAGAGCCTGGTGTAGTCCACGCCCCAAACTATTTGAACGGGCTTGCTATCCACCAAGGCCTTATAAACAGTCCCCGACGTCACTGGTAGCGAACTTATGAAATGGACATCTATAGCGTTCAAGAAAAAGATTGTTTGATAGATGCACTAAGCAGCCTGAGCCAATTCGGTCGGAAGGCTGCAGAGTGCGAGGATTTCTTCCGGTGCATTGCTAAACTTGAGCAGGGCCTGCTCGACCTTCTCTGTTAAGGTCTCAAACGTCGGAAAGTAGTGCAGGTGCGTATCCTGCTGTTTGATCTTCTTCCAGAGTTTCTCAATCGGGTTGTAGTCCGGCGAATAGGTCGGCAACTGGACGACCTGCAGCCGTGCCGTCTGCTGGGCAAAGAAGGCTTTGGTCTCAGCGCTGGTATGATACGTGGCCCCATCCTGAACGCGAATGATGGGTTGAGTGGTTTGCGCCAGGACACGCCTGAGAAAGGTAATGTAAGCAGCGGAGTTGAGGCGGCCTTCCTGTCCTGGATAAAAGACGCACCCGCTCAAGTAATCAATGAGGCCAAAGACCTTGTAGCCTTTACGCTTGCCTGAGGTCTTGACCTGGGGTTGCTGGCCGCGCCGCGCCCAGGTGTACGTGAGCGTGCCCCACTGCGGGAACGACGCTTCATCGCCAAACAGCAGCAGGGCCTGCCGTTCTTTGGCGCGGCGCAGTAGCTGTGGCCATGTTGTGGTGCGCCATACCTGCCGTTTGGCTTCGTCAAGATGATCGGAGACAAACGCAGCTTTTTGATAGCTAAAGCCCAAGTTCTTCAGCAATTGGGCAATATAGAAGACGTTGTAGAAGACGCCAAAGCGGTCGTAAATTAACTGTTGGATCATGGGCGAACGCCAGCAGGCGCCACTGAACCCAGCCTTGACTGGCCCTTCGTCAATCAGGGTGGCGAGGGCTTCTTTCCGCGTCGGGGTGAGTTTGGGCGGGCGCCCTGTGGGCTTCTGGCGTGGGGCGCCTTGGACCCCATAGCAACAGAATGCGTTTACCCAGGCGGCGACAGTTTTCTCGTGCACACGCAAGACGAGAGCGATTTGGGCCAAACTGTGACCGTCTATGACGGCAAGGATGGCGAGGAGATGCTTCACGTGGCGCAAGTTACCTAGGTGCTGGGCCGTCTTCAGATGACACTCCACTTCTTTACGATAGGAGGCAGAGATGGTAAAACGAAAGCAGCACATCGGGATGTTCCTCCACAATGAGATGGGGGTCTCTTGGGAAGGAATGTCCCTGATGTGTGGTCGCTCGTCAATCCATCCTCAGAAAATCTTTTTCTTAAGGTCTATAGCTGGCCGGTTTGCCACTTCGCCCTCCATGATGCGCTATCGCTTGGAGAAGCTGAGCTACATCAGCGTGCAAGAAAATGTCATTAGCCACGGGCCACATTGCTTCGAGCAAATACCTCTATTGTGAGGATAGAACCTATGCGTATTGCTCTGACGCTGGAAAACCCACAACACGAAGTACGCATACCGCTGCACTACAACTACCTCCTGGCTTCCTGCATCTACCGCACTCTTGCCACCTCTTCCAGTAGGTATGCGGAGCGTTTACATCAGGAGGGCTACCCGTTGCAGGGCAAGCATTACAAACCGTTCACGTTTTCACAACTGCTCGTGGCCCGGCGGCAGATGCAGGGCGACCAGCTCCTGATCCAATCCCCTACCATGCGCTGGTGTATCACATCGCCCGTAGACGAGTTTGTGATGCATTTTGCCAACGGCATCCTGGAGCGCGGTCAGGTGCGCCTTGGAGATGTCGTCTTCCGCGTGCGTGATGCCCAGGCCCTGCCTGCACCGACGTTTACCCCAACCATGCGTTTCACCTGTCTGTCGCCGATCAGCGTCTCATCGCATACGGACGCAGAAGGTCTACACCCGCTGCAATACTGCCGTCTGGAAGGCCATTTCTACGAGAAGGTGGTGGAGAATCTACGCCGCAAATATACCCTGCTCACCGGCCACGATGCTCGGCAGCTCAACCTGACTATGGCCTTCGACCCCCCCTATATTACCAGGCGTGGCGGACGCATCCATAAACTGATTTGGTACAAGGACACTAAGATATTCGCCTATCTTGCGCCCTTCACTGTGGAGGGAGATGTCGAGCTGATACGGGTTGGCTATGAGTGCGGCTTTGGGGATGGGAACTCAAAGGGATTGGGGATGGTGGGGGTGCACACACAGGTGAAAGGGTAAGACAATGGCCAACTACAACTTCACCGGTAACCCGTTCGTCGACACAGGCTTGAGTGTCTTGGTTGCCAGGGCACATGAGTCGGGGTGGGCAGGGGACACTCTACAGGAATTGACGTCTCACGAACTCCAGCGAGCCATTGGCGATGGCACATGGCTGGCGCAGGCGAACCGTCGCCTCAAAGCGTTCAGCATGGTCGTAGGCAATAACTCGCCGCTCACGAACACGTCGAGCAACCCCAGCTTACTGAAAGCGAACCGCGGCAAACTCAATCCCAAAGACGACAAAGGCTTCCAGGAATACATCGCTATGCTGCGCGAGCTGGTCGGCGAA
>JBMDXC010000177.1:0-7355 GCA_048594805.1 Candidatus Entotheonellaceae bacterium
CGCCCACGACTTCTCTGCTTACCAGGATGGGGCAGGCAAAAACGCTGTGCAGTCCGCTCTCTTTTGCACTCGCTGCACGGCTAAACGCTGGGTCCGTGGTCACATCTTCATGCCACTCTGGCTGACCGGAAGTGATGACGCGTCTAATGATGCCCTCGTTCTCTTCCAGTATGTGGAGCTGCGTGGCCTGCTGGAACGCCGTGAAGCGCTCTGGCGTGTCGAGGTGCCAGATGGCGCTACACCTCCACTGACCCGAGCCGTCTGGTGCGGCAAGATAGACATGGCCAACCGGCCAGCCCGTGTACGCACAGATCTGATCTACCGCCAGCTGGAATACTGCCTCGGGGCTGGTCGCCTCGTTAGCCGCGGCAGTAATCGCTTGCAGCAACTCTAAGAGAGCGGTGCGCTCGGCCACCTGCTGAGCCAGTGTAGCATTGAGGGTTTGGAGAGCTTCTTCTTGCTGGCGCAGGGCGAGGTTTTGTTCCTGCAGCAGACTCCGGTGCGTCTTCAGCATCTGCTGCAGGCTGAACTTGTCTACCGCGTTGGCAATGACACGGCGCAAGATGTCAGCCGAGAGATCCCCTTTGACTACATAGTCCTGTACCCCTCGGTGCATGGCCTGCACGGCGAGCTGCTCGCTCCCCTGGCCGGTCAGCATGACCACTGGATAGGGCAGGGAGACGGTCTCCCCTTGTAAGGCGTCGAGAAACGCAAACCCGTCCATATCCGGCAGATAGAAGTCCAGTATCAGACAGTCAGGCGGGGTGGTTTGGCACAAGCGCAAGCCTTCTTCACCCATGGCTGCCTCAAGAAAGGTATAGGTCCCTGTGCTGCTCAGGAAATGGCGATAGAGCGCGCGATCCGCCGTGCTATCGTCCACAACCAGGATGGTCAGGGGCGTCTGCGATATCACGGTGATCTCCTCTCAGGAGCCCTACAGCGCATGTAAGACGATCCGTCGTCTCGCCGCAGAATGTACTGTGCCATCATAGAAGCTTCAGTGCTGTCTGCGATCAGGAGAATCCCCCGGCTGTCACTCTCCTTCATAACGCGTGACACTCCCTGACAGCGTAAAGGAAAAGGTTGAGCCTGCGCCATAGGTCGACTCTACCCAGAGAGTTCCGGCATGGCGTTCGATAATTTTTTTGGCAATGGTCAGGCCGGCACCAGTTCCACCACCATAGTCATCGCGTGGGTGGAGACGTTTGAACATGGTGAAAATCATCTCCATGTGCTGCGGACGAATACCAAGCCCATTATCGCGTACGTAAAAGGTGGAGATAGGTGTCATCCCCACCGGCGGCGAGGACAGCACACCAATTTCAACCCACTTGTGTGGCTTGTCATTGTATTTAATAGCGTTAAGAATCAAGTTATGGAACACCTCGCGCACCCGAGATCGATCACACCGAACTACGGGCAAGGGTTGCAGCATACGTACCTCGGTACCCTGCTGGGTGAGCGTGATGTGCAGTAAGCTGAGGATCTCTTGCACCACAACGCTGAGATCGGTGTCCTCGTAGACCAGGTTATCCTGCCCAAGGCGACAGAAGTGGAGTAACGAGTTAATCAAGTTTTCCATGCGTTGCGCCAGATCGGCTACAGTCTGCAGCTTGGCTCGCGCCTCGTCGTTCATGGTATTGCCCAGATCCTCGAGGAGAAGATGGATATAGTTGTGCATGCCCCGCAATGGTTCCTTTAAATCGTGCGACACCACCTGGGCAAACTGTTGGATCTCCTCGTTGGACCGCTGCAGAGCGGCAGTGCGCTCGGCTACCCGTTGTTCCAACTCAGCATTGAGCCGACCTAGAGCGTCCGCGTATTGTTGCACCTTGGTAGCCGTGTTGAATAAGTCGACAAATACCGCTACTCTGGTTCGCAAGACCTCTAGTGTTGATGTCGAGACGTAATCGACAGCGCCCAGCTCGTAGCCTTTAAAAGCATAGATCTCCGCCGGGCTGACCACTGAAATAAATATAATGGGGGTGTGGCATGACCGCTCACATTGGCGAATGCGTTCTGCCAGCTCGAAGGCACCCATCCCAGGCATATTGACGTCGAGCAGAATCACTGCAAAGTCTTGATGCACGAGACAGCGTAACGCCTCGTCGGCAGAACGGGCTTTGGAGACGTGCTGTACAAGACCAGCCAGAGCACTCTCCAGGGCCAACAGTTTGATGGGATTATCGTCTACCAACAAGATATTGGCTGTGGGCGCGGTGTCCACTCTTGTCTCATGTTCTACGAGTGCTGACGACATGTCGCATGCCTGCATAGGTTCATCTTACCCTGAGCGTGAGAATAACCACACATATCGTGGTACAGGCAGAGACGGATCGATCACTAACATGGTACAGACGTCCTTTGAGGACGAGAAGTTTGATGCACGAGGACAGTGCACAGGCACAGAGCGTCAACCCTTCTGTGTTCTTTTTTCAAAGAATTACAGCAAATTCCGTGCCATTGACCCCGCTGCTGGTTACAAGCTCCAGGACCAGTTTTGCGGTGGCGAAGTCGCCGACAACTCCAAGGAGAGCGATGGCATCTGGAGTGCATGGCGACAGGGCAAAATGTATAGGATACAGGGTCAGGGAACGATATCGCCATGGCCAGCCGGTCACAGACGTGACCGGCTGTAGCCCTCGAGCTGCAGCCCTGGACAGCTCACTACTGGCTTTGTTAGCAACGATAGCGATCGAGAAAATCGTGCTGGCGATTCTCTGGCGTATACAGGAATGTTGGCAGCCATGCCAGGAAAAAGCCGACAAAGGCAAACAAGAAGCTTATGCCTAAAGGTTGAGTCACCGGTGAGAGCCACGCCCACAGTAAACCGAGGGCGAGCCCAAAGAGTGCCCCACCAAGAGCCGTCCATCCCTTGCGTTTTTCCACCCGTGTCTTCAGAGCCAGACTCTGTTGTACCAGCGTGGTAATCTGCTCCAGAGGTAAGAGACTTTCCCCCCAGAGGGCCAGACGGTAGCGTTGCTCCCCTACGCGTCCAAGTAACAGGGGGTCCCGTGCATCAGTGCGTACCGGGGTTCGTATTTCATAGGACTCAAACAGACCGAGCTTCCAGGACCAGTGAAACTCCTCTAGTACTTCTGGTGGCGCTTTCAGCTGTGTGAGCGTGCTAATCACATCCGCGGGGGCGTGTACACTCGCGCAATCAAAGACCATGCATGTGGGGAGCCAGTGCGTCCAGGTGACCATCTCCTCTTCGGTCACCCTAGGAAAAAACAGATCCAGGGAAAGCGGTCCAGTTTCGTGGACGGCGTCGGGCGTGTCGGCTGTGCTACTTGTAGGCTGGCTGGCGTGCAGCTCCTGTATCCACGGATGTTCTTCTCTCTTGCGATATACAATAGTTTCCATGTTCTTGCTCCTTGCTTAACTTGCACCACCTGTTATTGGTTTATTTTAAACAGGTGTATCTCTCGCTAATAAGACTCTAGAGAGCAATTTTTATACCACTCCTCGGCACATCGTTGTGAGGGAGAGTTTTCTGCATCTTGCCCGCGTCGTATAAGGAGATGGCAAGGAGAAAGCGCTGGACAGTCATGCCCCTTTGCCACAAAACGGCAGGTATTTATCTCGTATTGAGAGAGCGGCAAGCTACGAGGGAGCAGGCAGAGACAAGACTACGCTGTCGCCCTGCACCGGAGGGTCTGCAACTGCAGGAGATGAGCGCCTAAAGGCGCTCACCCCAGCCATCTCCTGCGCGCGTGGCATTGTGGCGCCGCCCGCCTGCAGCGGATGCTGTAGCATGGTTGACTTCCAGACGATTGACCACTGCAGTGACGCCGGCCACCGAGGCCACGGCCGATAGGAGTTTTTCTACCTCGTGCGCGGGCATTGAGCCGCTGAGGGTGACGCGCCCCTGATGGGCGGTCATATCGATAGTCCCCGCATGGGAGACCACGTGCCCAATCTGTGCCCGCACCCGTGCCACCAAGACTGGGTCCTCAGGTACATCAGCCCCTCTGAGCTGCGTCCGTGTCTCTACAATCAGGCCATAGGTGCGGTGACGCGCGTCACGTGCGGTTTCGCTGATGAATTTCCCTATGCGGCGCCAGTAGGCTTGTGCCTTATCGCGTACGAGAGCACGACGCCTTCTGCCCAACCTGGGATCGAGCATATACATCATACCGGCGCCGAGGCCAGTACAGCCAAGCATCAGAATCCCCCGCAGGATCCCTAGTTGCTCCGCGCGGACTCGCAGCAGCTCTCCCGGTCCCCGCCTTCTGTACCTGCGTGCGAGGGGTGCCCTGGCGAAGAGTTCACGCGCCTGACGGCCCAGGCTTCGCGTGGTGTGATCCCAGAGGTCGTCAGTCTGGCGCCGATATCTCTCGAGTTGTGCCCGCGCCATGGCGCGGCGCCGTTCTCCCCGCTCCGGGTCCAAGATGTATATGAGCCCAGCACTGAGACCAAGGCCACTGATGAGTAACACGGTTTTGTTCATACCTTTTTCTCCTCCCCGTACTCGCTGCGTATAGTTTGGATTCCGGGCCGCTCCCCACCGTCACCTTAGCATCGGTAACTACGTAGAGGCCATCAAGATCGATCCCTTGGCAGGGGCAAGCATACAGCTCTCAGCCTTCGGCCATTAATATATGCCAGGGAACACCATTGAAACGAGGGCTGAAGCTTATCCCTAAGACAACTATGAGGGAGGTTGAGCAAATTCTGTGCCAGCAGCAGGCTTCCATCTGACGCAGATCTGTGACGCTCACGCACTTCGGCGTGCTACGAACTCACACCTTTCAGACCTGGAGTAGTACTAAGAGGGAATATAGATATAAAATGGCATAGAGCTTGCTTGATCGTATAGACATAGGGAGTGTTTTGTTGAGGCACTGGGGAAGCAAGGAGATTACATAGTGCAGTTCATGGCACGTATGATACGTGCTGCGAAGCTTGAATCACTCCTATATGAGGAGGTTGAAACTGATAAAGATGCCACGATTCAAGCCTTGGTGGTAGTATTGCTCTCGAGCCTGGCTGCGAGCCTAGGTGCTTTTACGCACGCCGGCATGGGCGGAATGGTCATGGCAGGGCTTGTGGCACTGCTCGCATGGTATATATGGACCATCATGTCCTATATAATAGGGGCTAAACTCTTCCCTGTATCTCAGACCTCGGCAAGTCATCGGGAGTTATGGCGTACGCTTGGCTTTGCCAGCGCTCCCGGGATACTCCGCGTCTTTGGAGCCGTACCAGGACTCACCGGGATTGCGTTTCTCGTTGCCGCCGTGTGGATGCTTATTGCCGCGATCATTGCAGTACGGCAGGCACTCGACTATACGAGCACAGTACGTGCTACCGGCGTGTGCATTCCTGGTTGGTTGGTGCACGTGTTTCTCCTGTTTTTCCCGTTATTGTTGCTTGGCAAGGAGGGGTAAGCAACTCGTATGCCGCGGTGATTTTCTCAGAATGAGAGAATAACAATCAGAATGAGAGAATAAACTCCCTACCCATGAACTATCTTATCCCACTACATTGCTGGAGACCCTGTAAAGTTCTGCCATGCCTTGTTTGTCTGTCAACCTCTAGTCTATCTTCCCGTATGCCATGCAGCAGGCCCGATACTGGAGCCTCTCTGCAAAAAGATTGCATCCCGAGGCGGCTCAACGTAAGCTCCCTATGCACCAAATGTACCAGCATCTCTACACCTCGCTTCCGCATAGACTCGGCTCGTGCATGAGAGCGCCTGCATGGTGCGTGCCGGAGGAGATAATGTCATGACGAACGCTGAACAGGCCCAAGGACAGCTCCTGGAACTGGCCACCCTGCGCCAGTGCCTCACTGAACTTGCCCTGCCCCCCGCGGTGCGCCAAACGCTTGACAGCACCTTCTCCGAGAGCGAGAAGCGACTCCAGCAGCGCTTGGAGCAGATGACTCGGCAGGTCCAACGCAGTGCCCTGTTAGGCGATATCGCTGGGAAGATAGTCCATGAGATCCGCAATCCTTTGAATGCTATCTTCCTGCATGCCGATGTGGTACTGGGGGAACTCCAGTATCCGACGCTTGACAGCCGTACCCAAATGATGGAATCCCTTACAGACATTAGAATGGAAGTCCGACGCCTGTATGACATTATACAAGATTATCTGACCCTCGCACGTCTCCCAGTTGTGCAGTATGAGCCTGAGGATATGGGCAATTTTCTATGCGAGTGCGGGCGCATTATGCAGGAGCAGGCGAGGGCTCATGGAATCATGCTCCATCTGCAAGGACTCGCGCGCCTCGGCTCTGTGTCCCTTCACAAAGGAACTCTACAGCGTGCCTTCGTGAATCTACTGCAGCGAGCGCTGGACGCTACGCCGCAGGGTGGCACCGTGACCCTACGAGGCCGGCGCACTGCCTCCCATAGTATCGTGGAGATACGAGATACTGGTAGTGCCATCTCCGAGGAGCAGTTAGACCACCTTTTTGAACCTCTCTATAGTACAGGTTCGGAATGGACAGGCCTTGGTCTCTATGTCGTACGCGAAATCGTCTTGGCCCACCAGGGGACCATTGATGTCCAGAGCGTGCCAGATCAGGGCACCACGTTTACGGTGACATTGCCCCTCGTAGCCATGTAGGGAATGCACCAAGACTAAAGCGATGACAACAAGGAGCCACGAGGGGTTCGACGAGCTTTGCTCGGTGTTTCTGCGCTATCTCACCGTGCTTCCTCTCAGGGTCGGTACCAACTTTGCTCCCTGGTTGCAGAGGGTGTCCACCCTCATCCTCATCTGCCTGCGCCAGAGCGGTGAAGCACCATAAACCTTGTCCCAGGCCTGGCACACGCCTTGCACTCTCCTCAGAAAGTACACTCTGTTTGGAGGACAGACCATGCGTTATGAAGTCACGACAACCCTCTCACCCCAGGCAGCCATTTCCTATGCCAAAAACTACTTTGGACCGCAGGGTGTAGGCCTGGAAGTTATCGATGAACAAGAGACCTCTGTCACCCTGACGGGGGGCGGTGGCCATGTGTCGGTCATTGCCTGTGGTGATGAGAAGAAGACTATCCTCGAGTTAGAAACACGCGAGTGGGATTACCCGGTGCGGCAGTTTATGCAGGAGGTGAGCTCGCGCTGACATTCCACATGGAGGTTCTGATTTTGGTGAATATGCATCTATAAAATTACGATACCGCTTCCCCAGGAGTTGGAGCAGGTGCTGCAGTCAAACATGGCCAAGGCATCCTTTACACTGGTGCGGAATTAAATCGACTGTATTCGGTATAGCTCGTTTCGATGAGCAACCAAGCGGCGTAGAGGCAAAATGGGCCTGCAACATGTGAAGGGCAAGTATTGATATTGAAGGACTTACACCGATCAAACACAATCGGCTTAATTCCGCACTGATGTAAA
>JBMDXC010000178.1:0-4017 GCA_048594805.1 Candidatus Entotheonellaceae bacterium
GCACACCGTGCGCGGCACGATTACGGCGCTCGATCAAAGTACAGGCCTCCTCAGCTTGCGCACCGGCGCAGGGAATCTCACGCTCCACTTCCCACCACCCAGTATGAGAGATCTCAAGGAAGGCGATACAATTACCGTACACTTAGCCTTTGAAAAAGGGTAGCGTGCCATAGCCTGCTTGTGCAGGCATGGCGCATCTGTATC
Organism: Candidatus Entotheonellaceae bacterium; assembly: GCA_048594805.1. Classification (GTDB taxonomy): domain Bacteria; phylum Tectomicrobia; class Entotheonellia; order Entotheonellales; family Entotheonellaceae; genus SXND01. The sequence continues at coordinate 205 of JBMDXC010000178.1, forward strand.
CCATTTTTCCTTGCCCTATGGCGCTTCTGCACGCCGGGGAGCCTAGCCCTGCTGTGACGAGATGGCTTGCTCTTGTCCGAGTTTCAAGCGCATCCGTTTGACCAGAGCTGCGTAGGAATCTTGCACAATGATCGTGTTAAATTGCGTACGATAGTTATTGGCGAGGCTGAGGCCCTCAATAACAATGTCATACACTTTCTAAGCACCATCTCTGTACAACAGGCGGTATTCTACTACGACCGGCAGGTCATGCTCGCTCATGATTTCCGTGCGTACCGAGGCATAGTCTTTGTTGATGTCCTCGCTGATATAGCGCATGCTCTGCGTCCCCAGGTTATAGGTCTCAATACGATTAATGTACGAGCGCTCGAGTAGATCCGTAAATAGCGCCTCGAACTCTTGCTGTTGCTGGGGAGTGAGAGCGTGCCAGTGATGACCTAGAGCGCGCTGCGCCATCTCGTCGAAACCAAAACGCTGGAGTACGGCCTGACGCAGCGTGCTACGGCGCTCCTGTGGCTGGAGGGTCTGATCATCGAGGACGGCCAACACAGCATCAATGGTCCGCCGGACCTTATTCAGCGGCTCCCCTGCCTCTAAGCGTATAACAGGGCCTGCCAGTAACAGACCACCAATAAGCATCAACACTATGACGCGTGTACACCTCTCTTGCATATACGGTCTCCTGAGTGACTGTATAGTGCCTCCGCATACGGGAACCAAGTAGTCTACTGTCCTTACAGTCTTTTCCCATCGGGTTCTATTGGCAGTAGCGCAAAAGTAACCCTGTGAGGGAAAGAGGGTTATCATGGGCAAAGAATCTCCCCTCAAACTCAGCGAGCGTGGGCAAGACGCTCGCGAGGAGGTGCCCGTGAGAACCCCGAAGCAATTATACGCCCACGAGCGCATGATTTATCAACCTGAACTCCCGACCTGTCCGCACTGCGGCGATATTCTGGTGATGTGCAACTACCTGGCGTGGGATAAAACTGTACAGATGCTCGATCGCGTACTCTCGGCGGCCAGCCGACCGGGGCGCTGTCCACATACAACGTGTGCAGGCTCGCGCATGCGCCTGCTCTCCGCCGAGGGGCAACGCATCGCGCTTCCCGGCTCCAGCTATGGCTATGACGTCGTGGTGCGCATTGGCTGGTGGCGGCAGCAGTACCGCGCCACCTACGGCGAGATTCACGCCGCACTGGCTTCCCAGGTCCGCATTTCTGAGGCCCATGTGCGCTATCTGTATCAACAGGTCTATCTGCCCCTGCTGGCGTGCCACGAGCGGCAGCACAAAGACCACCTCGCGCAGTGCGCCAAGAAGCAGGGGGGCTTGATTGTGGCGCTCGACGGCCTGGCTCCCCAAGGGGGCGAGCCACAAATTTGGTTCGTCCGTGAACTGTCGAGCGGCTTGACCTTACGCAGTGGCTGGCTGTGCCAGCAAGATCAGCCCACGTTCGAAGCCTTTCTGGAACCGCTGAAGCACCTGGAGTGGCCGATTCTGGCCGTGCTCAGTGACAAGCAAACGGGGTTAGTGCCAGCCGTGGCCACGGTCTTGCCCCACAGTCGCCATCAATTCTGTCAGGCCCACTATCTGCGTAACCTGGCCGACCCCCTGGCCGAGGCCGATGCAGCCTTCAAGGTGGCGCTACGCCAAAGCGTGCGCCAGCAGGTGGGCGACGTGCTCGGTCAAGACGCCCGGACGGCACCCAGCCAAGCGGGCGTCTTGACGGTGACAGGCCTGTTGCCGAGTCCTCTCGCAGAGCCCAAGGGGCCCGTCTCTCAAGGCCCAACACCCAGGAACTCCCCCAGCGCACAAGAGCCGGAAGCCGATGCGGTCGTTACCCAACTCGTGCGCCACACCCGCTACCTGCTCACCCTCAAAGGACGACCGCCCTTTCGTCTCGCTGGTCTTGAGACCTATGCCCGGCTCCAGCAGGTGGCCAGGGTGAGTCTTGACCTGCTGGCCACGCGCTATGAGCCACGCCTCGCCCGGTTGTATCAAGGCCTCCAGGCGGCTTTATCGCCCTTTGCGGCAACTTACCAGGAGGTCCAACAAGGCGCCGCCTGGCTCCACGACATTGCCTATATCTTACAGCCTGCTCCTACGCAACCCGTATGCGCTGCACACGTCGCTGAACAACTCCGCGGCTATCTCGACACCATACAGTGGCAGTCCGAGGTCACCCCGAGCTTAAAGATGTTTGGTTGTCACCTCGACAAGGTCAGTCGGAGCTATTGGCCTGGCCTGTTTCACTGTTATGACATGCCAGGTCTCCCGCGGACCAACAACGAACTCGAAAGTCACTTCCGTGATACGGGTCGCCGCCTCCTGCGGACCACGGGCCAGAAGGGCCAAACGCAGCGGACGCTGCAACGCCAAGGCGCTTGGGAACTCTTACCCCGGCTATCGACAGAGGCCCAAGTGCTGGGTGCCGTGCGTCAAATCCCCTCTGAGGACTGGGCACAGGAAAGGCAGCGCTTTGCTGCGCATCGCCAGCGTTTCCGCATGCAGAGCCGCTCCCTGAGACAAACTCAAGCGCAATTTGATCAACTGCGGCAGAGGTGGACGGTGCTCCATGCTGCATGTACAGGGTGACTTTTGCGGTATTGCCGTGCGCCTTTGTCGCGGAGGAGCGCTTCCGCAGTGAGCGCAGTCCGTTCCTCCTCAATGTCCACAGAGAAGGCGTCCTGGTATGACGCCTGAGCAAAGCGCGTTACTCAGCAAAGCACACGACAGTGTGCGGGCTGCCAAACTCTTATTTGACGCCGGTTTGCCCGTGGTACCCCGCCGGTCGTCTCTGGGGCTGGACGCTTGGCGTATATTATGCTCTCTTTGCCAACGCTTGCCTCACCGCTTCGGGATTGTAGTTAATGACTTTCAGCAGTGTACGGGCAGCCTGGTCGGGGATAAAACGCCCTTGCTCCCAATCGCGCACCACAGACAGCGATAATCCGAACATTTCTGCAAACTGCCTCTGCGTAAGTCGCAGCTTTTCCCGGATGGCTTTCACGTTCGGCACGTGCTCAAACCGCGCTAATTGGTCCTCTGTGAGCGGTGGGGCGTTCGGATCAGCTATAGCGGCTGCCTCCACTTCCTCGTCAGTCATGACATCGAGCCGTGCCCAATCTGTTTTATCAGGCAAAGGCCGTGTTGTCCCATCGGGGAGCACCTGCACCAGGCTCCCGTCAGGAAGGAGCTTTGCCCGTATCATATGCGCGTCGTTCACGTCGATTTGCCTTTCGTGCTGAAATCAGTCGTAGCCGTTCACCTCGTGGCGTGTAAATGACCACGAGGACCTGCACGCCTACCATGCCAATGACTGCAAACCGTGTTTTGCCGTAGGGAAAGCGGGTGTCTTCCTGTTCGAGACGATACGGATCAAGGAAGACATGGGCAGCCGCCGCAAAGTCAACGCCATGTTTGCGTATGTTCTCCTCCGCTTTGGCCGCGTCCCATTCAAAATCCATATTTGTGCATTATGCGGGTAACCCGTAGACCTATCAAACTCTTTTAGCGCGAGCGACGGTTGCACCCAAGCGGGGAGCAGGTTGCATCGCTAGCTAAACGGTCTGGTGCTGGAAAGCTGGAAGTCGGCTTTCTCGAAATCGATGGTGCGCTTTTCGATGGTCAGCACGGCTTCGTTTGTTTTCGTTCGTTCCTCGGGGTAGAGCGTAGGCGAGTAGACATGCTGCTTGTTGCAAGAGGATAAGTGACGCGGTGGGCTCCACTGTTACAGTGGAGACACTGCGTCCCAGGCCCTTCTCCTGCCTCGATCATCCTGGCATTATTACTATTTCTCGAAAGTCGTTCTTTTT
>JBMDXC010000179.1:0-2365 GCA_048594805.1 Candidatus Entotheonellaceae bacterium
CTTGCTCGACGAACTTCTGGACATGAAGCAGGAACTACTGCGCGTGGCGGCGCTGCCGTATAAGCCGGACCTGAACGATGGCGTGCTTATTAACGCAGCGTCGCTCTATAAACTATTCCAACACCGCACCTGGGCAAAAGACTGCGCAGACTGCTGGAAGAAGCTGGAAAAGGGTGACTACGACTGGTCGCACATGGCATTTAATATCTGGCCTGATCGCGTCCGCGAGGCATGCAAAAAGAACCGCTCACTAGCTATCGCCCACGGGCTAGAAAATATCTGCGAAGTCCCGTCGTCCGAAGAGAAAAGGACACGTACAAAGTTGAAAAGTAAGCCATGAGTGAGGTGGGAGCGGACTGCGTCGCAACCATAATCGAGACCGCAACATATTGCCTGGAAGCGGTGGGAAGCGTGGGGTCGTCATGAGCCAGATATTTGATTATCCACCGGTGACAGACCAACTCCTGCAGGAAGTCGTGCATCGTATTCTGTCGGTGGGTGCACCGCACACTATTATCTTGTTCGGCTCACAGGCCAGGGGAGACGCCAGACCGGACAGCGACCTCGATCTCTTGATCATCGAGGATTCAGCTCTGCTCCGGTACAAACGTTCTGTACCATACTTGCGGGCGCTCGTTGGCGTTTTTCCAGCCAAAGATGTGGCGGTGTGGACACCAGAAGAAGTACAGGCATGGGCTGCAGTACCCTATGCCTTGATCACAACTGCTCTGCGGGAAGGTAAAATCCTCTATGTGGGATAGGGGCGATCATGCCCGTGGGTGGTTTCAGAAAGCCGAGAGTGATCTGCACATCGCACAACGGATGCTGGCATGAAATATACCCAGTATTTTCTGTATACCCGCCAGCGCGATGATAGAAAAGACATTAAACTTGAATGGATTCAGCGTGTTATGGATCATGCAGAGCGGGAAGAAAGCCAGGCTGATGGGCGGATAAGACGGTGGGCAAAGATTCCTGAGGCTAACGACAAATATCTGCGGGTTATTCTTCTGGAGGATGGAGAAACGGTACACAATGCGTTCTTTGATCGTATGTTCAGCGAGGATTGATTATGGAGCTGAAATATTTTCCTGACACCGATACCCTACTGATCAATTTTACGCATAAGGACATTGTTGAGACGCGCGATATCAACGAGAATATCCTGGTCGAACTTGATCGAGATGGGCACCTCGTCAGCATGACCGTTGAACATGCGAAACAGCACATGGATATTGAGAATTTCTCTTACCAGAACGTTGCCAGCATTAGTAGGAGTTAGCATTGTTCCAAGTGGCCAGGCCAACAGGCTTGACCGACGCGGGCTATGGCATGCTGGAGACGGCCACGGTAGTAACCACAGCGGCAGGTCATGACGTCGCGATGTAGGAGGCCGCATGAGTGTTAGCGCATACATCCATAGGCGTCTTGTGGACCTCCTGGAAGAAAGCCGGGTTGTCGTCTGGTACGACAGTGAAGGGACTATGCGCCCACTGGCCATGCAGTTCACAGCACCGCACTGTCAGCTCGTGGACACGTCCGAGTCAACCCTTAAGTCGCGGCGCGAGGCGGATCGTATCTTCCGGGGTCTCAACGATCCTGACAACGCTACGCTGAAAAACCAGAACCTGCTGATCTACTGTCCACGACGGCGGGGACGGACGGACGAGCAGCGCTGTGAAGACCCGTTTGAGGTCTTCGCCGTTTTTGGTGCAGTCTTGGGCGATAAGGAAAGCGATTCCCTGCAATCCCTGGCGCGGCAGGCTATGCCGGAGCGTACCGCTGAAATCGACCGGCTGTTTGCAGAAGGCCATCCGACATTGTCAATGCTCGACAACCTGCAGACCGGCCAGTCATTTCCGTTGCTACAAGACTGTCTGGGCTCTGATGCACCATCCGATGTCGCGGCGCAGGTGTTATGTGTGCAAGGCACAATGGCAAAGATTGCTGCCACACCTGGAGTGATGGACGAGTTACTGCGTCTGCTGCATGATGAGTATGGGTATGTTCCACCATCGCGTGTGAACAAGGTCGAATCCAGGCTAGAACCGTTTGCGCAATATGCTCTACTCTCTGAATTTGCGTTTGATCTGGGTGAGCCATTCCCCGATGCACTCGCCAATACGTCAGTTGCCCCCTCGCAGCACAAGGACCGCATCTATGCGCTGTGTGACCGTATGCGTCGCAGCAATGATACCCGCGAAGGCTACATCGACCTGGCGCAGCGTCTGGAAGCCCAACTGCGGATGCGAGACATCTTCAGGGACTACGACAAACTGGGCAGCCGCGATACCTTTCCTTTCGAGGAGCAGCACCACCCACCACCTGCACCTCGTGCAAGCGTTGGTCGAGGCCGGCAAGCAGC
>JBMDXC010000018.1:0-23359 GCA_048594805.1 Candidatus Entotheonellaceae bacterium
AATGCTGTCTCAGCCGCGCTGGGGTCCATACAAAAAGCTTGCAGATCGACCATAGCCCGTGCCCGTGTTCGCTCAGCCATAAGCGGATCCACCTGCGGCAGTCCCTCTATGTGCTCAAGATAGCGCACAGCCTCGGCAAGAGGCTGGATATAGATACGATCCAACTCTTCCAGTCTGTGAGAAGTCGCCACCGCACTCTTAAACTTTTGACCATCTCGCTCGAATTGCTTTGCAAAAATATCGGCAAAGGTCTGGAGATCGTGGGGTTCTGTCTTCTGACACACAACTCCAAGAGCATCCATGACCGCTACTGCCTCAGAAATATCCTGTTCCAAGTCTCGGGCTAATCCCATCAAACGCTTGCGGATAGCTTCAATTTTGCTTGACCACTCTGTAAGTACCTTGCCAAGTCGTCCCTGCTGCGCCATGATCTGCTCTGGGGCTGTGGTCGCCTGGAGCATCTCGTCAAGTTCACGAAAGTACTCGACAAAATCGTTCCATCCTGGCCCCTGGATCTGCACCAGACGATCGAAGAACTTATGCAGCCGTCCTCTATGCCAGGTCACCATCGGCACATCAGCAAAACCCAGGCGATTGCCTCGGAGAGGCCTGCCTGTTTTCAGTGTGAAAGACGCTTCGGGTCTTATCGCCAGAGAACACGCTGGCTGTGCATAGCGTACAAAAGTGAGCAGGTACAAGCTCAACAGGTCTACTGGCAGACCATAAGGAACACTGGTGTACTTCTCATAGAAGCTACGCAGGTTGAGATCGCCGTCTGCCTGTGCCAACTCACTACGAATGATATCGAAGAAGGTACACTGAACGGGATCAAGCTCTCGCGGTTTCTCTTCACTCACGAGCCCCAAACCGAGCCCGTAATTGTCCACGGCGCCTACGTCAGCTACGCTAGAGGAACCCTGCAACAGGACAGCATATACTCGCCCCAACTCGGTAGACGACAGCTCCCGTCTGAACGCCTCGTGATCAAAGAGCGGTTGCCTATACGCGTGTGCCAGCAAAGCTGAGGCAATGAGGTCATCTGCCCTCTCAGGCACAGCAAAAACCTGACGCGGATCAATACCCAGCCCCGCGCGGGTGATAATCTGTCCACGGCGATACGCTTCGTGCTGCCTACGTTGGATTTCTAGCAGTATCTCTTGCTTCTTGGCGTTGTTGGCACGATGAATCTCTTCGGCGTCTGGTCCCTGTTGTATGGCATACTCTTTTTCAACCCGCAGGGTGGCACAATAACGCCGCATCTCCTCACGTGCCACTTCCTTCCATGAGGCAGGGACGATCACAGCGACACGATCGTCTGCCAACTCCTGTGCGGTAACACTCATGGGCTCACGCATATAGACGAGCTGAAAATGCTGCGCATAGTCGGTACTGTCTACAACTGGACCACCCCATGCTTTCGACCAGCCCCCGACAACCACCCGCTCACCGTCATAACGCACTTTGTTAGCTCGCCCTGTCACTTTCTCACGCCTGTCGAGCGTTTGCCCCCCAAAGAGCATCGAAACACCATCCGTCCTCGACGGCGGTGCCATGAGCAGCGACAACCATTGCTGGGACGCTTCATTATCGTCGTCCACCCGGCGCTGATGACGCGCCAATATCTCTGTGTAGGTAGGCCCTGAGACAGCACTGACACGGAAAAACGCTCCACGCTCTTTATTCGTATATTCGACCTGGCTCAATTCCCTGAGGCGCTGGAGGATGATCCCGTGAATGAGATCTTCTTGTTTGATTGTCTCATCCTCCGCCAGACAAGCTTCAGCAAGCTCGTGTGCAGTGAGTCCTCGGTGGGCTTCCGGAAAGGCACAATGCCATAGAAAAAGTGTTGTAAGCACATCCCTGGCGAGCCGCTGATCTCCTTCCTCCTCAAACAGCCCTGTCAATGCCTCGCAGGCTGACTGGTAGGACTCATAGGCTTCCCTGTAAGCGGTAGTATGGAGGTCCCGCACCAGGTTTTCGCCATGCAACAGATCAGCGACCTTGATGAGCCCGGAACGCGTCAGGATACCTTCAGCGCTCAATACATCGAGTATGTAGTGGATGGACGAGCGTGCAGTGGCCAACTCCCGCTTTGTAATGCTACGGATCACCTCAAAGCAACGCGGTTGAAAGGGGAAAACCTCTCGAAAATACTCGCGCTTCGTATGCCTGAGGAAGGCAAAATGCTCGAAATAGTAGTCGTAGTATTGATCAATCTCCGGCATACGCTCGGGCCGCAGGTCTCGCACCCGAAAAGCCACTATTTCGTCGTACTCACGGGCTGACTGATTAGACGCAAAGAGACTGAATATCCGAAACCGGTCCCCCTGCCCCCTGACTACCACCCAGCAGTTTTGCTGGAGGACCACTCTGCGATCCCACCACAGTGATGATATGGGCGTGGTCGTCCACAGGCAGGTGGAATGCCAGTGTCTCCAGCACATGCTCGTCTTCAACGTATCCTAGAGAACCTGCTGGATGCAGGTCCTGCCAGGACTTAAACTCATCAATGATTACCAGCATGCCGTGGTAGCCGTGCCGCTGCGTCAACTGGCGGTAGATGTGCTGGAAGCGGGTACGAACATCTCGAGTACGGGGAATCTCGATGTGGACCGCCTGTGCCGCTTCAATGATTGCCCTCGCGAAAGTTGCAGGTCCCTTTGTGCTGAGGAGATCCTCGGGAGTCGGATGATCGGCAAAGCGGCTTTTGACATGCTGCGTGAGATCAGCTCGCACTCCTGAAGAGACTCTTTCCCACCACTCCTGGACCTCATCCGCCGTGCTGACCGTCACCTGGCCTCTGAGTCCAGCTATCCCCAGAGCGTCATCGATAGCTCGTTCCATAACCCGCTGTAGGGAAGCCTCACCTCCCTCAGTGGCCAGCCGTCCTTTACAATTCAGGATGACAGGAAACAGACGCGTCTTTCCCACAAATGCCGTCTTGAAGCCGTGAATTTCCGGACTGGTAACCACGTCCCAAGCCTCACCAGTGCTTTCAGTTAGGAGTACACCAATCGTGCAGAGCAGGTGTGTCTTGCCAGCGCCGTACTCTGCTTGTATCAAGTATCCTTGTCCACGCCCAGACACGACCAGCTCAAGCATCTCCTGGAAGTAGTCACACAGAGATGAGGTGAAGCGATACGACTGCACTGTAGGCACACCAGCCTGGATGGAAGTCTCTAGCGCTAGAGTTGTCTCTGGTCGAGGCTTGAGCTGCATAAGGTCCTTTAGCGGAGTAAGCGCCACGGTCAATCTCCTCTACCGGTCTGGCGAATGCACTGGTCTCCCAGGGTACGCTCGAAGAAGTCAGTGATTTCATGAGGGTCAAAGCTCACATAGGTGGGAAGCTTCCAGTCTTGAGAACTACCACCCCGAGCAATACAAAGAACTATGGCGTGGGTGTCTCCCACTAAGGAGTAAAGAAACGTCATCGGCAGCCGATAGCGTGCTATGACCTCGGCATCGTCGAGGAGAAAGATACTTGTCTTGCGTCCTTTTTGACGAGTCTCGACATACATCCTGAGGTGTGCTTGGATGAACCGAGGGATAGTCTCCTCCTATGTGGGGAGACTGCCCTCTGCACAGGCATCAAGTACACTGCCTCTGATAACAATTGTCCCTGGCAGAACCTGCAGCAGATCACGTACGTGTCCCAGGTATGCATACACTTTCTTCGCTTGTGTGGGCACAGGACCGGATGTCATCCGGTCCGCCAGGATTTTCAAATCATCCAGAGTCATACGCGTACCCTACGCTCCAACAGTTCATACAAGGTATAGCGGGTCGTGACTTGTTCCAAGCGGTCGACGTGCGCGTAGCGTGCGATAAGTCCCTTACGCTCCAAATTCTTGAAAAATGCTCTCACCTGGTCCGGCTGAGAAAACCCAAGATATTTCCACACCGGTTCAGCAAACACCCGATCTAGCCCCACACTACGTGGTGTAGGCGCATAGGCGTGGTGGAAGATGAGCAACGCTGATGTAAGATGCACCATCTGGTGTGTACGGTACATCTTGCTACGGGAGCGCGTAGTCCAGCCTAGGGACCGTGCTGCATCCGCACAATACGTAGCAATATTCTTCACATTGGTTGGGCTGATTTCCTTCCCATAGCAAGCAAAGAAATCTTTGACCAACTCTGCTCCAGGAGGTAAAGGCCACAGACACTCCGCAAATAACACCCCAAGCACAGGCTCAGCAAGGAGCAGTAAAGGCCCCATGACACTCGCGAGCAAAGCCTCATCCTTGTAGGCCAAGCAGACACAACGGGGAAGCTGTTCTATATTTTTGTCTGGAAAGAATCGTGCCAAGATCGTAGAGGCGCAACGCCGACGGGTAGTGAGAAAATTCTGAGGGAGATCTGACCAGAGCCTATGCCGCAATTCCTTAACAGATAGACATTCGGTTGAAAGCCGCACTGCAAGTAGGCTTTCAGCCCAGGATATACGCTGGAGATGCTTCTGCTTTCTAGGCTTAGCCGTACAAACTCCGAGAACTTCATCGTTCCTGTTCAAAGCAGAGCCCTTCTAGCTACTCATCAATCTTACATCGTGCTAGCGTTTACCTGGGACTGTTGCTATTGATGATTGACACATTCTACACATATAGTATAGTAGCAGAAGCACAAGTGGAGGAAAGATCATTTAGGACCTTATTATACCTATATTGCTAGGGCTAGCTGGCAAGCAACCAGCCGGTGCAAGATTATGATCTCTCATCAGGTCGGTTTGGGGGGACACTGGAACATCGATCGGTATATACCAAGTGAGGGTAGGTCCTAAAACACAACGCCACTTATTTCAACCTCACGGCGGTGACTCCACCACCAGGCACTCCTCGCGCAGGGCTATCCAGTCTCATTCAACGACGAGATTCATCTTATTATAGACTTCTGCTAAGATCAGGTGATAGTCAATCGAGGGAGGTGGAGAATGTGGCGCAAGCTGTGTGCCTTTGCCAACAGCCACCAGTTGTCTAACCCTAAGTTAAGCTTAGCAAATCAGCACGTATTCCATCAGGGAGGCCAGCTTACGGTAGTGGGCAAACTTGCTGACGGTCATAGGCTTCCGTGGACTCGGAAAACACTTCCGCAATCAGGATTGGGTTCAGTGCGGTGAGGGACGCTCCCATACCGATGCCGCAGTGCTCTTTGAAGAGTTGGGACGTGGTCCTGTGTCTGATCCCTACTTTTCGTCCGGGGTGCTGGGAGCCCTGACCGTGCTGCACGGGGGCACTGAGGAGCAGAAGCACGCCCTCTTACCCCAGGTAGCCAGAGGGGAGCGGGTGCTGAGCCTGGCCATCACCGAGCCACATCACGGCTGGCGTCCAGAGACAGTGCAGCTGCGCGCCAGTCGGCAGGGGAGCGCCTATACGCTCAACGGCACCAAGCTGTTCGTGCACGATGCCCAGGCCGCTACTCACCTCACGCGCAGCACTTGACGGTGCCCTGAATCCGGGGTGCACCAGGCATGATCTACAACGATGCAGGAAAACGACCCATTGCGCTCACTTCACCTGGACCAACGCAACGCGATTTACACCGCTACAGGCCAGCGCCAGGTTGCCGTCTCGGGTGGCGTCCATGTTGCGCACGACACCTCCACCGGATGGGATCGTCCAGGTTTGGAATTGCTCTGTCTTGGGATCGAAGCGCACGAGCGTAGTTGGCTGCACGCCCGCCTCGCTGTACCACAGGACATCGTGCACAGCGTACATACTATAGGGTTGCGACTTGGGACCACCGGGAGAGGGCCACTCGCTTGCCTTGCCGGTCGCGGGATCGAACCGGCCCAGATAGCCACGGACATAGTCCGAATGCCAGAGCACGTCGTCGCTGGTAATGGCTATACGGCGTGGACGGGTCTCGGCATGCGGCAACACATATTCGTGGATGGCCATCGTGTACGGATCAATGCTGGCGATTTTGTTGCTGCCGAACTCGACGAAGAAGGGTATGCCTTTGGAATTCACCACCATGCCATAGGGCCGCGATTTTGGTGTAGGCGACGTCACCAGCTTTACCTCACCCGTCTGCAGTATGAGCCGCCCCACCATGTTGCCTCCCTGCACTGTGAACCAGAGCGTGCCTTGTTGGTCGAAGATAGGCGTGTGAGGGTCACGTGCGGCGGGATCGGGCATGGGATATACGGTCACCTGTCCGGTTTTCGGGTCGAGCTTGCCGATGTGACTTTTGGAGTTGCCCGTATACCAGATGTTGCCGTCTTTGTCGGCGGCCAGGCCATGCGGACCTGCATGCGGCGTCTGGAGGCGATATTCCGTGATCTGGCCCGTAGCGGGATCCAACCGCCCGAGCACGTTGGCGAATTGCCCTGTATACCAGTTCGATCTCATCCTGTGGCAGGGTTACACCGACATTGAGCATCATATGGATATTGTTGCGCCATCCCTCCTGATCATAGCTGGCGCGGGTCACCCGGCTCAAGTCGTGGTACTGGATACAGTACGTATGGACCGCCTGCTTGCCATTCCCTTCCGGCAACGTGTCCTGACTCCAGGCAGGCAGGACAGCACAGAGCAAAACGGCTACCATCAAGGCTACAGACGATTGGTCCGATATAGGGCCTTCTCAAATACTGGCGCCAGGCGGAGCCCGTAGTGTCTGGGGCGCGAGAGTCTCAGGTTACCGAAATCGTCATGGTACAGCGCATTTGCATGCGGCAACTCTCCCACAGAGCAGCAGCAATTGCATGTCATCTCTGAGGAGTTTTTGTGGATGGAGAAGACCGGCGTCTCGGGTTGGATCGGCTCATCAGCCGTCGCGATGTGTTGAACGGGGTAGTGATTGGCGTCGGTGGCAGCCTGGCCAGTGCATGGCTCACGGCGTGTGGCCGGTCGTTGGACACGGCGGTGCTATTTGCGCAGGATCGCCCCACGTACTATCCACCTGCCCTCACAGGCATACGCGGGAGCCACGACGGCTCGTGGGAGCTGGCACACGCGCTGCGGGACGGCACGTTTTGGCAGCAGGCCGGCGCCATCACTGACACGCATGAGACATATGATCTGATCGTAGTGGGCTGTGGCATCAGCGGGCTCGCCGCCGCATACTTCTTTCGCCAGCAGGTGGGCAACAACGCGCGCATCCTGCTCCTCGACAACCACGATGACTTCGGTGGTCACGCGACGCGTAACGAGTTCAGCGTTGGTGGAGGGCTGCTGCTCGGGAACGGTGGCACGCACGCAATCGCGACGCCAACGCCGTACAGCCAGCCGGCCCGCGGGCTCCTGACGGCGCTGGGCATCGACCCGCCAGCCCTGACCGCGCAGTGCCTCGACCAGCAGCTCTTTGCCGCACTCAATCCAGAGGTGTTCTTCAACAGACAGACGTTCGGCGAGGACCGGCTCGTGGCCCGCGACCCAGCGCGGCCCTGGGAGGAATTCCTTGGCCGTACACCGCTGTCGCACGCAGCCCAGCGTGATATCAAGCGTATTCAGGAAGCGCCCATCGACTACCTGCCAGGGTTGTCGGCAGAGGCCAAAAAAGATTGTTTGTCGCGCCTCAGCTACCGGGATTTCCTGCTGCAGATCGTCCAAGCGCATCCTGACGTCATCCCGTTCTACCAGACGCGCACGCATGGGCTCTACGGGGTCGGGATCGACGCCGTGCCGGCCCTTGATTGCTGGGGGATTGGACTGCCTGGCTTTCAGGGCCTGGGCCTCGAGCCGGGCCCGACACCGCGGATGAGCCGTACAGCGGCAGGCGCTGCAACACCAAACCGTCAGCCATATCACTTTCACTTCCCGGATGGCAATGCCTCAATCGCACGCCTCCTCGTGCGCACGCTCGTGCCCGAGGCAGTGCCCGGACATACGGTCGAAGACATCGTCACCACGCGGATTAATTATGCGCAGCTAGATCGGCCTGGCGCTGCAGTGCGCATCAGACTGGGCAGTCTTGCAGTGCGCGCGCGACAGGTGGGCGATCCCGGGTCATCACACGAGGTCGTGGTGTCTTACGCCAGAGGCCAGCGGGTGTATGTTGTCCGCGGGCGTGGATGTGTCCTGGCCTGCTGGAACATGATCATCCCGTCCCTGTGCCCGGAGCTGCCCGAGAAGCAGAAAGTGGCGCTGGTGTATGGCGCCAAGGTACCGCTCGTCTATACCAATGTCGCACTGCGGAATTGGATGGCATTCCATCGGCTCGGTGTCCGCACCATCGCGGCACCAGGCTGCTTTCACCACGCGGTCAGCCTGCACGAACCGATCAGTATCGGCACCTATCAGTATGCCCATACACCTGAGGCTCCCGTGCTGCTCCGGCTGGTGCGGACACCCTGCCAGCCTGGCCTCCCGGCGCGCGAGCAGCATCGGCTCGGTCGTCTGGAGCTGCTGACCACGTCTTTTGCCACGTTCGAGCGGCACATTCGTGACGAACTGGGTCGCATGCTGGCGCCGGCAGGTTTCGATCCAGCGCGCGATATTGTCGCCATCACCGTCAATCGATGGCCACACGGATATGCCTATGAGTACAACCCCTTGTGGGACTCCGAGTGGTCACCCAATGAACAGCCGTGCGTGACCGCACGCCAGCCGTTCGGTCGGATCACTATCGCCAACTCAGACGCGGCGGCGTACGCGTATACCGACGCGGCGATCGACCAGGGATATCGCGCGGTGCAAGAGCTGTGCATGGCCTGAGGGCACATACGCTAACCAACGCGAACGGGCATGGCCTGGTTCTCGCGCCCAGATTATTCATGAGTCATCATTGCTGGGAATACCTTGTCAGTACACCACGGTTGCCAGGAGGAGCACCAGGGCTTCGTTCAGCTCATTCGTAGCCCCGAGTACGTCTCCCGTAATGCCGCCGAGGCGTTGATAAAAATAGGTCTGCATCCCGAGCGTTGCCAGGCAGACGAGCACACCGATGCACACGCCACGCAGACCGCCAAAGAGCAGGGTACTCCCCAGTGCTAAGAGCAGCGCAGCAATGTGATGTTCCAGCCGGATGCCACGTACAAACGGCTCACCTACCCCACCCGTGGCGCGGGCGTAGGGGGAGAAGCACGCCAGTTGCACCATGGCGTAGCGACTGAGTGTTGTCATCAACACCAGGGCAGGACGCAGGGCTACCTGCGAGAGGGCATTCAGACAAGTGTATTTCAAAAGTACTAAAAGAACAACACCAACTACAGCCATGGAGCCCACATGTGGATCTTTGAAGATACGCAAAGCATCTTCGCGATTATAGCTCCCACTCAAGCCATCGATAAGGTCGGCCCATCCGTCCATATGCAATCCGCCAGTGACCAGCAACGCGCTCACCAGTAATAAAACACTCACAATCGGCGGCGGGAAAAGTACGCCAAGCAGCACTGCCAGTCCCCAGAGAGCGAGTCCGATGAACGTGCCAATCAAGGGATAGTACATCATGGAACTCCCCAGGGTTTCGGGAGTCCAGGCATCACTGGCCCGCAAGGGATAAACCGTCAAAAAACCTAAGGCACGTCGCAAGCCATCTACCATAGTAGACCTCTGTATTCGCCGTCTAGTCTGCCGTCTTCGTAGTGTATTGCCGTCTCTATGTCTTGACGTCTCTAGATGAGGGCTCATTGTAGCAAAGGTCCTGGTAGACAGGAAGTTGAAACGCACTGTGTGCGCTGGCACCTCGGGAGTATGCCCTCCCGAGCACCCCGGTGTCGCCCACCAGTGGACACGCCTCCCCTCAGGTGTGCAGACGCATGCCAGCGCGGGACGGTCGCATCCCCGGCGTACCCCCGGAGGCAGGGCTGGTACAGTGTCGCATGGCTACTGCTGGGGCTAGCACACGCCGCAGGATGTGGGAGGGTAGGAGCCACGCCCTTCTCATACCTCAAAAAAAGGGTTTACAAACGCCAGCAGTTCTTTTATGCTATGTCACAATCAATAATGAAAACGGTTATCATTATCATAGAAAGACGCTACTGGAGACTGCCCTCATTGTAAAGAAATGGAGCCAAGCATGGCACAGATCCCAGAACCCAGACGTGAGCTGCCGGCCGTGCCTGGGTCATCTCCGTCACGGAAGCGGATTACCACGCTGGACCTTATGCAAGGTGCTCGAGAAATCATCATCCTCCATCAAGGAGAGGAATACTTGCTACGCATTACAAAAACCGGCAAGCTCATTCTCACCAAGTAAGAGCCACTCACCCAGCCAGCCATGATGCTCTCCTCCCGTCAGGTAGCCAGCTAGGGACAGTAACACACAGATAGACAATACTGATCAGGCTCACGCCAGTGGCATGAGGCATGTCCAGCTGTGGTGACAGTCTGCCAACCGCCGGCGACGACTGCGTTCAGGCAAAGGCCATCTGGCTCACAACCAGGGGCAGGGTACACACTACAGGTCATTTATGAGGAGAAGAAACAGTGGATGATGTTGTTTCTATGCTCACCCACGCAGGGTGGAATCTCGGCTCGATCCTGGCCAAGGGCGGCCTCGTCATGGTGCCGCTCCTGGCGTCTTCCATGATTGCTCTGGCCGTGATCCTCGAACGCTGTCTCTTCTGGAGACGCTTTCGACAGTCTGAGGACGGCACGACGATTCTGTCACGTGTGGCTGCAGGGCACCTTGCAGAAGCTACCAAGATGGCCCGTGCCTCCCGGCACCCGGTCGCGCGCGTCCTGCTGGCCGGGCTGGAGCATCCATACTCAGCGCCTGGCATGGCCATGGAGGCCGCCTCACAGGCAGAATTACATCGTTTGAAACGGTTTCTGCCCATGCTCGATACCATCATTACGCTGGCACCTCTCCTGGGGCTCTTGGGGACCATCACCGGTATGATCAGCGCCTTCGGTATCGTCTCGGAGGCCGGCCTGGGACAACCCCACGCCATTACCGGTGGCGTTGCGGAGGCACTCATTGCGACCGCCACCGGACTCTCCATCGCGATCCTGACGCTCGTGCCGTACAACTATTTCCGCGTCAAGACTGAGGCTATGACCGACCTCATTGAGGAGCGCGCCACGCGCCTGGAACTCGTCCTTAAGGCCTGTCAGGTACAGGAGGAGCACTAAGCCATGCGCGTCCCACGCAGAGAACCCGAGAAAGCCCGTATCGAAGTCATCCCGATGATCGATATCATCTTTTTCCTGCTGGTCTTTTTCATGATCTCGACCCTCTCGATGACGATCAACCGCGGGTTGCCCGTGAACCTCCCCAAAGCGGCCTCGTCGCAGCGCGACCTCCGCGAGAGTTTTAACATCACGGTGACCCGCGAGGGCGACATTTTTCTCAATAAGGAACCGATTACCCTGGAAGAGATTGGTCAGCGCGTGCAAGCCGGCTTGGTGAAAGACCCGGAACTGCTCGCGGTCATTAACGCCGATGATCACGCTATCCACGGTGCTGTTGTGGAAATTATGGATAAGGTCCGGCTGGCGGGTGTCTCGCGTCTGGCTATCGCGGTCAAACCGGAACGGAGGGGTACTCCGTGAATGCTGGTCTTACCACCACGTTGTTTACCTCTATTGTATTACACCTGCTGGGACTCACAGCGCTCTCCATGGTCAGTGGCTCTCTCTGGCCTGTGACGCCACCGCCTAACTTGATCCCTACAGAAATGCTCGTAGAGCCGCCTCCACTGGACGTGCCAGAGCCGGCCCCTCTCCCGGAGCCGGAACCACTGGCTTCAGACCCTGTGGAGCAGGCAGAGCCTGTGCCTCCTCCTCCCCCCGCTGAGCCGGAGCCCCAGCCTGTGACACCTCCCAAGCTGGAAAAGGTGATACCGCCAAAACTCATGGCGAAGCCAATGCCCGCGCGCGTTGCCTCGCGTCCTAAGCCTGTACCTCCAGTATCGCGGGCACGCCGGCGTGAGCCTGCATCTCCACCTCCCGGGGTCCCTTCGCCAGAGCCACCTGGCTCACCCCTGCCCTTGCCGGCGGGAGCTCAGGCCCCCGTTGGGGGTAATGTCCTGGGGCCACCAGTAGAGCGACCGCCTGACGCTGCGCCGCCCCTACCCGTGGAAGGTGGCGAAGCCGGCGCCGGCAAACTTTTTGACAAGGGGGATGTAGGAGTCGTGCCGGGGACTGGCGCTGGCGCTGGGAGCGGCGGTCCTGGACGTGCCGGACTGGGCACTGGGGGGGCCGGGGCGAGCGCGGGACACGCGTTGCTGGTTTGCCACCAGGCGCAGGGCTAGGAGGCGACAGTGGGGTTGCCCGTCCGCTCGGCGGGTATCAAGTCAAACCCCGCTATCCAGAGTCGGCGAGACGCCAGGGTTTTGAGGGTACGACGCTGCTGAAAATTCATGTCAGCGACACAGGCAGAGTCGAGGAGGTCCTGATCGAGCGTTCTGCTGGACACCAGGATCTCGACCTCGCCGCTATGGAAGCCGTCAAACAGTGGCGGTTCGAACCTGCCAGAAGGGGCAAGCAGTCCATTGCTGTGTGGGTCATGCTCCCGGTGCGATTTGCGTTGAAGTGAGCTGTCATACTGCCGGTTCTACTGCTCGCCAGCGACCGAGAAACTGTGCTTCCGTTACAGGCAGCGAGCCAACAGACGAACCCCATACGCTGGAGGCGTACATGCGTACAAGACGTCGCAAGATGGAAGCGGACACTCTCCAGGAGCAACCTGCGCAGGGATATGGCTGGGTGGAGGAGGTGCGAGCCGTACCGTTGCGCCAGGTCATCTTCTGGTTGCACCTCGTGACAGGGATCCTGGCTGGCTTGGTTATTGGTGTCATGTCTGTGACTGGCGTGTTGCTGGCCTTCGAGCGCCAGATTGTCGCTTTTGCCGAGCGCGATGTCCGTACGGTGCAGCCACCTGCGTCTGGTGAGTCACGCCTCGCGCTCGATGACTTGGTGACCAAGGCCCGTGCAGCGGTGCCCGAAGGCAGGTTGAGCGGCGTGATGTTGCGAGCCGATCCTACGGCGACGCTGGCAGTCAACTTTGGGCGCGAACGGACGGTCTTCGTCCATCCATATACCGGCGCAGTCTTAGGCGAAGGGGCAAAAACGCTGCGGCACTTTTTCCACATGGTGACAGACTGGCATCGCTGGCTTGGTACCGAGGGGGAAAGTCGTGATATTGGCCGTGCCATCACCGGGGCCTGCAATACCGCTTTTGTCATCATGGTCGTGACTGGTGTCTATCTCTGGTGGCCCCGCCGGTGGACGCGTCAGGTCTTGCAGGCTGTCATGGTGCCCAACCTCGGGCTACGGGGCAAGCCGTGTGACTGGAACTGGCACAATACGGCTGGTTTTTGGTCCGCGTCTGTCTTGATCTGCATTACCTTGACTGGCCTGGTGATGTCCTATCAGTGGGCCAATGACTTGCTCTACACCCTCACGGGCAACGTTCCACCGCCGCGGCCACCTGGAGCTGCTGAAGGTCGATCCGCTGCAGCAGATAGCCGCCGGAGTGGGGGTGGTCCGGGCGTGGCTGGCAGTTCACCCGACGGAGGCGCCGGGCGTCAGTCTCGCGCTGAAGGGCAGGCCTCTAGGGAACGGCAGGGACGCACTGGGGAAGCTGGCGAAGCAGGGCCTACGCCACAGCACGCCGGTCTAGAGGCCCTGTTTGCCGTTGCCGTACAGCAAGCTCCCCACTGGCAAAGCATGACCGTGCGTGTACCACAGCGTGGTGCGCTCCAGTTAACTGTCACACTTGAGGAAGCCAGGGCCCTGCACCCGTATCCACGCTCGATCTTAACGTTGGACGCTGTTACCGCTGCAATCGTGAAGTGGGAGCCATACGCCAACTATAACCTGGGCCGCACTCTCCGTGCCTGGGTGCGGCCAGTGCATACCGGTGAGGCGGGCGGCGTGGTCGGCCAGATGGTCGCTGCCCTGGCTTCTGCTTGTGGTGTATTACTTGTCTGGACTGGTCTAGCCCTCGCCTGGCGGCGCTTTCGCGCACGCAAAGCCAGGACCAGTCGCCGCATGTCTGATGTCGCGCCGTCGTGACGGTAGACACAGCGCTGCGGGAAGAGGGTACGGCGCAGGCATTGCGCCGTGAAGAGGCATAGCCAGCGAGCTTCTGAGGCGACTCAAGCCAGCCAGCGATACCGTTACTTTCGTCTAACTCTGGAGCTCTAGCATGAGTCGACATCGCACACGCCGAGACCATCGTAGAACGAAAAGAAAGCAAAACCAGAAACCTCACTATAAGCTCATGGGTCAGACGGTGGCGTTGACTGTTGCCCTGGCCACGTCCAATGCCATGCCTCAGGAGGCTGACAGACGCGAAACCTTCACGCTGCCACCAGTTGATGTGCAAGATCAGCGTTCCCGGTATGTCCCTAACAACCTGGGGTTAGCCAGGGTGCCCCAATCCATCCGGGACATCCCCCAGTCTATTACCATTATCCCGCAAGAATTGATGCAAGAACAAGCCGTCACGAGCTTCCGGGATGCGCTACGTAACGTGACTGGGATCAGCTTGGCGGCTGGCGAAGGCGGTGGGCCGCAGGGGGACAATCTCACCTTGCGAGGGTTTAGCGCACGTAATGATTACTTTCTCGACGGCATTCGTGATCAGGGGTCGTACACCCGCGACGTCTTTAATATTGAGGCCATCGAAGTGTTGAAAGGCCCCTCGGCTGTGCTCTTTGGACGTGGCTCTACGGGGGGAGCGATCAACCAGGTCTCAAAAACACCCCGGCTTGAGCCCCTGTACACCGCTTCGGTGAGTGTGGGTACCGGGCAACTCCTGCGGGGCACCGCTGATATCAACCAACCACTCTCCAAGTCAGTGGCGTTGCGCGTGAATTTACTGGCGCACGACTCAGAGACCGTCGACCGCAACGAGGCCCACGCGCAGCGTTTTGGCCTGGCGCCATCTATTACGTTTGGCCTGGGGACACCCACGCAATTGACGCTGAGTTATCTGGTGCAAACCGAGGACAATATTCCAGATTACGGCATCCCCTACCTGTTTGGGAAGCCGGTAGATGTGGACCGTGCGAACTTCTATGGCCTGGCTGAGGAGGACTTTGAGGAGGTATTGTTCAATGTGTTCACGGCACGCCTTGACCACCGTTTTAATGAGCAGTTTAACCTGCGCAGTACGCTGCGCTATAGTTGGACTGATCGGGAGGCTGCGGTCACCAGCAGCATAACTATTCTCGGCAATCCCACACCGACTACGCCACTCTCCAGCGTCCAGGGCAGCAGAGGGACGCGGCCGGGGCGCGATACCGAGGAGGGTATCCTGACCAGCCAGACGGAACTGATTGCGAGGTTTCACACGCTGGCCTTCAAACATACGCTGTCGAGCGGTCTGGAAGTCGCCCTCGAAAGGTTCGATGCCACGCGTTTTACGCATGCGAACGTGCCAAACGTTAATAACTTGGCCCATCCGGAAGTCAGACCTGATACCTCCCGACAGACAGAGACGATCTCAGCCCGGACGTCTACCGATGCAACTTCGTTTGCCATCTATGCGGTGGATCAAATCAGGTTACTCCCCAAGTTGGACCTCCTCGGTGGCCTGCGTTTTGATCTTTTCGCGACAGATTTCGACAGCTTCCTGAACAACCAGCACTTTGAGCGCACGGACACCAAGGTGAACTGGCGGGCGGGCCTGGTCTTCCGTCCGACCTCGACGATGAGCTACTATTTTTCTTCTGGTACCTCCTTCAATCCTTCCGCCGAAGCCCTGGCGCTGGCGGCCAATAATGCCAATACACCTCCAGAAGAGAACATCAGCTTTGAGGTCGGCGCCAAGATAGGATTGTTCGATGACATGCTCAGCGTCCAGGGAGCGTTGTTCCGTATCGACAAAACCAATGCCCGTACCACCGATCCCGACACCATGCTCCTGGTGCTTGAGGGGAAACAACGTGTGCAAGGGTTCGAGCTGGGTCTGACCGGTCGCCCCCTGCCACGCTGGAACTTGTTTACTGGCTTTACCTACCTGGACTCGAAGATCCTTGAGTCTCAAGATGTCCAAAATGGTGTGCCTGTGCAGGGGAAAGAACTGCAAAACGTCCCGCGATACAGCGCCACACTATGGACCACATATGACATCGGTGAGCAATGGCAAGTTGGTACTGGGGTCTTCTATCTATCGGAACGCTTTGCTAACACCTCGAACACCAACGATGTCCCGAAGACAGTTCGTTGGGATGCGACGGTCGCTTATCAGTTCAATAAAAACATACAGTTACGTTTTAATGCCCAGAACCTGACCGATGAACTCTATTATGAGAGCAATCACCCGAGTCATACGATACCAGGCGCGGGGCGCACGTTCATCTTGACCGGCAATTTCAGATATTAAGGAGTTTAGCCCATGATTCTGCATGTTCCGAACGTACTGAATGAGCAACAGGTCGCCCACTGTCGTGATGTTATACAGAACGCTACCTGGGTAGATGGCCGTGTTACCGCCGGTTACCAGTCTGCTAGTGTCAAGGATAATCGTCAATTACCCGAGGACAGCAAAGAGGCCCAGGAGCTGGGCGATATGATTGTGGCCGCCCTCGAGCGCCACCCGATGTTCATTTCCGCGGCGCTGCCACTCCGGGTGTTTCCCCCGCTGTTCAACCGTTATGATCCTGGCATGTCATTTGGACCGCACCTGGATAACTCTATCCGACAGATCACGGGCACACCATACCGGGTCCGTACTGATATTTCGGTGACGCTCTTCCTGAGTCAGCCTGAGGAATATGACGGTGGTGAGCTCGTGATTAATGATCTGTATGGCTCGCATGCCGTAAAGCTCCCGGCTGGTGAGATGGTCCTGTATCCGGCGAGCAGTCTGCATCATGTCACAGCGGTGACGCGCGGGACCAGGTTTGCTGCCTTCTTCTGGATTCAAAGCATGGTACGAGACGAGCAGCAGCGCACCTTGCTTTTTGACCTCGACATGGCCATTAACCAGGTCGGTCAAGCGCTGTCGCACCATCACCCTTCTGTGGTCGCGTTGACGAACTGCTATCACAACCTTGTACGTCACTATGCCGAGGTGTAACGGACAGTAAGGACAAAAGTTATGTACATACTCCTCCTCCTGCTTACCACTCTCCTCAGCGCTGTAAGCGTTGGGGCGGCTTGCACAGATATGGCGACGGCTCCCGGTTCAGCGGCTCGGATTGCGGTGATTTTTGTGCAGCCGCAGTACTTCACAGACGTCAGGTATTCGAAGGCAGAGCCAAACTCCGTCGCCCTCTTGAGTGACTTGCATACATTCATGTGCAAGATGGGCGAGCGCTACGTACCCGCAGATATGCAGCTTGAGATCAAGGTCACCGACATCGATTTGGCCGGTGATTTTGAGCCCTGGCGGGGTCCGCAGTTCGGCCAGGTGCGTATCACCAGGGATATTTACCGCCCCCATATCTCCCTCGAGTTTCGTCTCACTGACGAGAGCGGCAGCGTTGTGAGCGCCGGCCAGCGCGAAATCAGTGACATCGCCTACCAGGACCGGCTCGTGCGCCCGCCTGACGACTATCTGCGCTACGAAAAGGCTATATTGCGTGATTGGTTCCGCAACGAGTTCGGTGATATGAAGTCCTCTCTTACACCTGTACGAAGTGGAGGTCTGCAGTGACCCTGATGCAGATTCGAGAGATCGCCTCCTGTCCTCTGCATAAGCGGACCATCATCATGTTGGAAGATGTGCATCAGTGCCTGAGGCTCACCTTCTACGCGGATCCTGAGGAGGCCTGCCGTCTGACCCAGGAGCTGGAGCGGGGTCCGTACGCCTGCCATCCTGTCTACGATTTCATGCGACGCCTGCTGGAAGCATTGCAGGGCACGGCGACCCGTGTCGTGCTTGATGTTGTGCAGGGTGAGGGCCTCGATGGCTTTGTCTATGTCCAACAGGCTGAGTCCGAGCGAGGTGTCCCCTGCTACGCGTCCGATGCCCTCGCCTTGGCCCTGCGGGCAAACCTTCCTATCTACGCCACTGCCGAGGCGCTGGCGTATGCGGAGCGCTTGTCACCCGCCCCGAGCACGTTCGATGAAGGTGGGAAAATGAGGCAGTGGTTGGCGCAGGTACGGCCAGAGGATTTTTCGTCGTGTAACGACGAGCAGAAGCGTAGCATGGGAAGGCGTGCAGAAGGATCGTAAGCCCCAGAGCTGTGCTCGAGGCCGGCTGGCTCCTGTCGCTCATGCCCATCGCTGGGTATACGCTGGCCGAGCCCTGAGAAAAATCAAGAAAAATTGTGATAGAAAGGAGAACCGCGATGACCCCAATGCTGATCAGCCGCCTCACCCACTGCCCCGGACATGATCAAGCAACCGTTGTGCTGGAGGATGTGGCCCGACGCTTGCAGCTAGCCTTCCTGATCCCAGTCAATGAGGCCCATCGCTTGGCCCGCATCCTGGGGATAAGCCCCTGTCCTTGCGTCCCAGTCTTGGCGTTGATCGACGGGCTCCTCACCCACTTCAAGACCCACGTGCTGCGCATGGTGCTGGATGGGGACGACATAGAGGTATCCGGTACGCTCTATATCGGAGGCAATGATGGCGAGACGACTCTGCCCTGCCATCCGGCTGACGGCCTTGCCCTGGCCGAACGGGCCGGCGCCCCCATCTATGCGACTGACGAGGTGCTCCGCCACGCTGGCCCGCTGGGCCAGCCACACCATCATGGCATCGGCTTCCCGCATGCCATGATGGTCCCGAACAGGTGAGGCCGGAGAACTTTTATGCTCACCGCCAAGGCAGGCACTAAATGTCTCTTATCCTCTTAGGGCTAAAATGGTCTACCACAGTCCCGACTCAATCCTTGTGCAATTTGCGTCAGCGACCTAAAGTCATACGTGACACAAGTGAAGTTTTCTGATCGTGTGAGCCAAAAGGAGTAGCCTATGCCTATCGAGCAATTTGCTCCGGAGCTAGAAAACGTTATCTCCGTGTCAGAACCCATTCAGATGTTGGCCGATGGCTTCGGCGGCCCGCAGGGGCCAGCCGAAGGACCGGTGTGGTGGCAGGAAGGCGGTTATCTGCTGTTCAGCGACATTCATCACGACCGGCGCATGAGGTACATGCCTGGGCAGGGTGTATCTCTGATCCAGGAACCGACTAACCGGGCCAATGGGCTGACGCGTGACCTCCTGGGCCGGGTGGTCGCCTGCGAGCATGACAGCCGACGAGTCACCCGGCAAGAACACGATAGCAGTATCACCGTGATCGCCAACAGCTTCCAGGGACGGCGGCTGAACCGCCCCAATGACGTGGTGGTCAAATCTGACGGCTGCATCTATTTTACCGACCCCTGGACCAGTCCCTTGCCACCCGAACAGTGGGACCTGACCTTTGCCGGCGTATACCGCGTCACGCCCGATCTGGGTACCCTCACCCTGCTCATCGATGATTTTATATTGCCCAACGGCCTCGCCTTCTCCCCCGATGAAAGCGTGCTCTACATTAACGACTCCCGACGCGGCCACATCCGGGCCTTTGACCTGCTACCCAATGGTACCCTCGCGAAGCAGACTGACCGAGTCTTTGTCGATCTGCGGGGCGAGGAGCCGGGCGTGCCTGATGGCATGAAGGTGGATGTGGAGGGTAACGTCTATTGTGGCGGTGCGGGGGGATTATGGATCATGGATCCGCACGGCAAAAAGCTGGGCCGTATCGTACATGGGGCTGCTGCCACTACCAATCTTGCCTTTGGCGGCGATGACTGGAAAACCCTGTACTTCACCAGCCGGAACCATCTGGGCTCCGTCAACGTGAAGATTCCCGGCATACCAGTACCAGCCCAGCAAAAATAGCTATCACAGCCTTTCTCAGGTACCTCTCCGGCCATCACTCTTGGCGCCCTCTCCCCACGGGAGAGGGCAGGGGTAAGGGGCTCTGTAGCGTCCGGGACAAAGCCCCTTACCCGTTGATAAAGAGTGTTAAAAGTCCCAGCGCTAAGATACACTTAGAAGTCAAGTATATCCCCTTTCATCCAAGGCTGCGTCATGAGACAATGGGCAGACTATGGTACTGCTCATCTTGAGGTCCAGGACCAAGGCGTCATCGAGGATCCACCGTGGCATCCCAGGGTTCCACAACATCCAAGCACGCTACCACCTTACTTCCCGTACCACCTCTTACAACGCGACGGGCAGGGTCGATTATTGGCCCAGACCGGGCGTCATACAAGTGGTGGGTCGCAGCTACCGTCACGCTGAGTGCCTTCCTGGTGGTGATGAACAACGCTACGGTCAATGTGGCGTTGCCCCAGATGATGACCGCCTTCAGCCTCAACCTCGATGAAGCCCAGTGGATCATTACTGCCTATATGATTGCCGGGGCAACCCTGGTCCCGACGGTCGGCTGGTTGGGGAGCCGTTTCGGGAATCGTACGCTCTTTCTTATCAGTCTGGGCGCCTTTGTCGTGAGTTCAGGGCTGTGCGGCCTGGCCTGGAATGGTCCCTCACTCGTCATCTTCCGTGTACTTCAGGGGCTGGGGGGAGGCCCTATTACCCCTATGACCATGGTGTTTCTGGTGAGTGCATTCCCGGTCCACCAGCGCGGTCTGGCCATGGGACTCTATGGCATGGGCATGTCCTTCGGTCCGGCGTTGGGACCAGTGCTCGGCGGCTACGTCACCGAGTATCTGAACTGGCGCATGGTCTTCTTTATGAACGTGGTACCAGGGGTACTGTGTCTGGCTCTGGTCTTCATGGTGATTCCCAAGGTCCACGAGACGGTACAACGCTCACTCGACCTCGCCGGCCTGGTGACACTGATCGTGTTCCTGGTCAGTCTGCTCGTGGCCCTGAGCCAGGGCCATCGCGAAGGCTGGGATGCACCCTCTATCCAGCGCCTCTTCGTGATCGCCGCTGTCGCGTTTGTGGCTTTTGTCACGATTGAGATCTACCGGCAAGAACCATTGGTGGAACTGCGACTCTATAAAAATGTTGCCTTCGCCATGATCTCGATGGCGGTGCTGCTGAACTCCATGTGTGGCTGGGGAAGTGGTTTTCTGCAGACGATTTTGTTGCAGCGGCTGCTCGACTACACGCCAGCCCAGGCTGGCTTTGTCATCTTACCTGGAGCCCTGGGCATGGCGGGCATGACGCTGCTTGCGGGTGGTCTCACTGACAAGCTCGATCGTCGCTACGTGGTGCTCTTCGGGTTAGGGTTGTTTATCATTACCTCGTACTGGTTTTCGTTCCTCACCCTCGACAAGCCCATGAGTTGGGTGCTCTGGATGACCGTGTGGCGCTATATTAGCATGGGATTTCTCTTTACGCCGATGAACACAGCGGCCCTGGCAGCCCTGCCACCCGAAAAGGTACGTATGGGATCAGGGCTGATCACGATCGTGCAACAGGGGATAGGTGGGACCATGAGTATCGCCGGCCTGACCACCATCCTGCAGCATCGTACTACGTATCACATGACCATGCTGGACCAGCAACAGGCCCTGTCGTTCCTCAGCATGGGAGAATTTGCAGCGCCCGTGCGTGACTTCGTCAGCCGTGCCGGGGCCATCGGGGCTGCAGTGGATGCACAAGCCCTCGACGCACTGCGCCAGTTCTTAGAGCAACAGGCCACGGTAACAGCCTATCAAGACTGCTTTGTCCTGATGGCGGCTCTGGGCGTGCTGATGGTGCCCCTGGTATGCTTTCTGCGCCGTTAAAACCGCGGTATCTGGAGAAGGAGTCGTGTATGCCTACGATCAAGCTCGTGGCCGAACGCACCGCTACGGGACGTGTACGCGAGATCTACGACGAGATCAAGGCTGTCCTCGGCACTACATTCGTGCCTGTGAACTTTCGCGCTGTGGCCCATAACCCTGACCACCTGGAAGCCTATTGGCAGCAGTATAAAACGCTTATGGAAGGGGGCAGTGTCGCGAAGCCGATCAAAGAAATTATCGCCATGGTGGTCTCCGCCCTGAATAACTGTGCCGCCTGACTGGAGTTCCACACTGCTGCCGTGAAGCAGCTCGGCTATACTGATGCCCAGATCACCGAGATCTTTATGGTGGTCGGGCTCTTCAATCACACCAATACCCTGATGCGCGGCCTGCAGCTCGATTGAGACTTTTACCCCTGCTCCAGAAGGCCCACGAGAGGAGCAGCACCGCTTCTCAGGAGCGCCTCAGGCATACTCCGTCCGTAAAACCTCGGCGGCCTGATGAATCGCCCGCAGTTTCTCGGCTGCCATGTCCGCAGTATTCACCGGGCGCTCGGCAAAGGTGCCGAAGCCGCAGTCCGGGTTGAGGTAGATCTGCTCTGGACGACGGTACCGGAGCAAGGTCTTCACCTTCTGAACGATGAAGTCCACGGACTCGATCTCGGCTGAGCGTGGGTTACAGACCCCCAGGCCAATCTCTGTCTCAGGGGGCAGATCGCGCAGCACCTCGACACTCCCGGCCCGTTCCGTGGCATACTCCAGGACGAGTTGCTGCACCTGCATACGGCTGAAATAGGGTATCAGCGAATCGTATGCTCCCTGCAGCAGCACGGTCTCCTGGCGACTCCAGTTGCCGCGACAGACGTGCAGACCCGTCTTGATCCCCTCGACGCCTGCCACAACGCGGTTCATGAGGTCTACGGCAAAAGTCAGTTCCTCTTCGGGACTGCTTTTTTCTGACAGGGCTGCACACATGAAGGTATGCGTGGCGTGCGGCCCAGCAAAGGCCACTTCCGTCAGCACTGGCTCGTCGAACTGCACAAAGGCACACCCTGCATCACGCAGCGCGATAAGCTCCGCACGCAGCAGGGTGACGACATCGTCGCCCAACGACTCCTTGGTGGGATAAAAGTCCGCTGACAGGCTTTTCACCCACATGGAGCGCGTCAGCAGATACGGCCCCGGCAGAGCAATTTTAATGGGTCGCTGCGTGTAGGCGCGGACCCCCTGGTATTCTGGCAAGGTTAGGGATTGACGCCGTCGTACCGGCCCGACCACTACCGGATTCTTCATGGCAAAGGCCGGGACATCGAGCGCATTCAGCAAGCCCTCAAAGGCGGCCTTGTTCTCCACATGGTCGAGGAGTTCCGCCAGGCTCATGAGCCGAATACCGTCCACGGACTCGACAATGAACGAATAAAAATTGTCCCGCCGTTGCTCGCCATCGCTGACGATATCCACCCCGGCCTGTTCTTGCAACGCCACCGCCTCTTGGACGGCCTGGGCTACGATCCTCTCGAACGTCGCTACGTGTAGACGCTTGGCCTGCCGCCGCCGTAAGGCATCGAGGAGCGGCTGTGGGCGCGGCAGACTTCCCACCACCGTGACTGGAAACAAGGGCCACGTACGCATAAGTTGGCTCACTTTCTTGACCGAACTTAAAAGATCTGGCGGAGAGCAATGTCCATGGTCACGGGACGGGCCAGCGTGTTGGTCACAGGCGACACCGCAACTGTATGACGCCACAGCTCTTGCAAAAGCTCTTCCTCGGCATCTGCCTGCACGTACAGCGTCCCGGTAATGCTGCGGAACCCGCTATGCCCCTCCGG
>JBMDXC010000180.1:0-13009 GCA_048594805.1 Candidatus Entotheonellaceae bacterium
CGTGCAATGGCCAGAAGCACTGTCATGTTCCTTGCTGCCATAACCTACGTCGGTTTTATTAGCGCGTTCTAACTCCAGGGAGAATGCTGCCGTGGAGTGGGCAAGGACCAGCGACGCCTTGGCATTGTTGGCAAAAAACCGCTGGTAGACGCGCTCAACTCTACTATGCATAGCGTCGGCAGTCGCCATGGTCGGTAAGGCAAGATAAACTCCATCCGCCGCACCCGCTGCCAGCAAGCGTGCTGCGAGCGTCAGTGCAGCTTCAGTCTTGCCACCACCGGTGACTTCTTCGATGACGATAAGTTGTGGGTCTTGTGCTAAATGCATCGATTCTACTAACTGCTGTAAGGGTGTGGGTTCGAGAATGCTATCGAATAACTCCGTCATCCTATGAAAGGGTGCCGGTGTAACAGGCGCTAGCCCGCTTTCCCTGAGCGCAGTGTTGGCACGATCCAACGCGAAGTCGTGCCAGTAGCTCTCGCAAGAGAGAGGCGCGCCGTCCCAATAGGGAAACCACTGCTGATTCGAACCCAGCCAGTCAGCGGCAACCACCAGCCCAGCCACCAGCCATGAAGCGCGAATGAAAAGCGGACGGAGGTCGTCATAGTCATGTGTGCTAAACGGCAACCCTTCAGGCAGCAGTAACCGTGCTACTTCTTGAAGAAAGCAACTCGCATCCTGATGCTCCGAAGAGGGGAACTGACGTTTGAGGAGCAGTGCCACTCGATTTGACGTGAAATTATTGGGAGGCCGGCCGTGATGCCCGGTAACAGCGGCAATCCATGGGCTAAGGAGGTCCCATAATGCTTCAACATCATCATTGATAAAAGCTGAAGGGAGGTAGTCTTGAGCGAATAGCCATCCTAACGTATCATGACGCTCGTCGTAGTTCACTCGGGTTCCGCGGCCCTGCAGCGCCTGCAACAGATCGGGCCGTAGATTCTGGAAGCCATCGC
This sequence comes from Candidatus Entotheonellaceae bacterium, assembly GCA_048594805.1. Lineage (GTDB taxonomy): Bacteria > Tectomicrobia > Entotheonellia > Entotheonellales > Entotheonellaceae > SXND01. Next base: position 957 of record JBMDXC010000180.1, read on the forward strand.
TGAATTTGCCCACGTCGTGGATCGCCAGCAGAAAACTCAGCCACGCCAGTAATACTTCTTCTCTGAGACTGGAGAGCCGCGCTAAGCGCTGACGTCGCTCTGTATCCGCTTCAAGGAGTTTGCGTCCGCACGCTGCCACGTCCAGGCTGTGGTACACCAGGGGATGCCACTGTGGGCCACTGCTCGTCTCGGGTTTCGCCTTTCCCCAATAACGCCGTATGAGCCCTACATCGTTCATGGTCATGCTCTCCCTTCCTGGTGAGCAGCGGTACTATATTGTATCCAGCCGGTCTGAACAAGACGATGAGCACAAACTAACGGAACAGCGAGGCCAGCTTGGCTCCAGAGTCTACCGAAAGGGTACTCTGACTACCTTTACAACGATGCTTCTTTTGTTTACAATTCGTATATGGAGAAGCCATGGGCAGTGCTAGACACCTCGTTCTGGGTGGTCGGGCATCGGGTAGATGTCCTGACGTATCTGTTCCGGTTTTTTACGGTATGTGTACCGGAGGCAGTCCGCGCCGAAGTGTTAGCACCTGATCCACGCTATCCCCATCGAGTATATGGCTATCAGGAGCTGTTTCGCCTGCTTGAATCCCAAGGAGCGCTCACCACGCGTAACCCTACACAGCGGGTGTTACAGTTCCATGCTGGCGAAGCGGCCGCTCTGGCGCTAGCGCGTGACGAAGGCTGGTGGCTGCTCCTGAATGAGCAACGGGCGCTGACGTTTGCGCGGCAGCAGCATATCAAGACCGTGACGGTGCCAGAATTCATTGTCTACCTTTATGATACCCAGATCCTGTCCGCTCGCAGCGCTATGGCTAAACTGGATGGCATTACAGCGAATACCGGCCAACGCGTAATGCAGGCAGCTCGTGACGCCTTTGCAGCATTGGCCCAACGGCGTGGAGAAAGATGAGCAATTATGCCAAGAAAAATGAGCACTCCCAAGCCAGCAAAACGGGTGACCAAATCTATTCGTCTCACCACCGAGGAAGCAGAGGACTTGGCGCAGCTGGTCACCGGGACGGCCTATGCGGAAGCTGCACTTCTGCGACAGTGGGTGCTCGCAGGGATGCAGCAGTTTCGGGTCGTGGAAGCCATTCGGATGTATCAGGATGGACATGTAGATATCCATCAGGCTGCTGCGCGTGCACGTCTCCCCGTCGCCATCTTGCTGAACGAAATGGCGGCTCGCAAAGTGGCGATCCTCGATCAGCCTGACGCTTTTGGACCGGGCCTAGACGCCCTCCGGGGAGCTTTTGGCGTGGAGCCCGAGGAGGAGCAGCTTGATGCAGTTATAGCGAGCCATACGTAGGATTGCACCTCAATACAGGAGGACGCCATGGCCGAACAGCCGTCATACCAGCATCGCATACCGAAAACGGTCATTAATGTGTTGACCCTTGAGCCAGGCACGCGCCTGCGCTTAGTCGGCGACGCCATCGCTGAAGTCGTGGCAAATCCACAGGATGGCGTTTGGCTGCTCGTGCGCTATGTTGCGGCGCCGAGCAATCCTGACCAGGTAGGAGCAGAAGAGATGGTCTTCGCCGAGGATGTGCTTGAGATAATCGAGCCTTCAGCATAAAGGCAATCTCAAATGCATAACGAGAGGGTGAAGTCGAAGCACCACCACCGGGAGTGCAGGCATTCTAGGAGCGTGGCCAGGCATACGCGCAGGCCGGCGCTGGTGGAGAGCCGTGCCAGACGGCACTGATACCGGGCCACTGGTTTCAGAAAAACACCGTCAGGTTCTTGGCCAGCAACACATTTTGATCCAGCAGAATTTGCCGCCGCGCAATCTTCCAGGCACCGTCCACCTTCCGTAGGACGTCCTCGCGCTTGCCGACAAAAAAATCGGTCTCGTCCTGCAGCCGGTTGCGGTACACCAGGAAGCGGCTCTGCACGGTGACCTCCATGGCGGTGGCCTGCACGATCTGCACGTTGGTGACCATGTGGCACACACGTGACAGCGGCTCCTCCGCCCAGTGTACCCCCGTCATAATCTGCTGGACGCGCTGTTGCAGCGTTGTTTTGCCCTCGTCGAACCAATTCATATCCTGACGCTCACGGGTATTTTCCCGCTCCTGCTCGCCGAACTTGACATTGCGGCGCATCGGCATCCAGTAGCGAATATCCTCGGTCAAGAGGGCGAGCCACTCTTCGAAGCGGCGCTCGTCGAGCAAGGCGGCCTCCGCATAGAGAAACTCCTCAATCTCCCGTATGAGCAGCAAGTGCTCGAGACGACGGGCACTGTCTGGGGTCTGCTCAATGGCCATGGCGTGTATTCCTCCTCGATGCCCTACGACCTCACCTTTGCCGGCCTGACGCCTTACGGAGGTCCCTGAGGAATTGCGGATTGGGCTTGCCACCAGCCTGCTGGAAACGGTTGACATCCGCCCATGCCTTCGTGTAGTCCTTCCGAAAATATTGGGCTACAGCACGATGATAATAGGCCAGGGCATAACGGGGGTTGAGGGTGAGCGCCTGCGTGAAGTCTGCGATGGCACGGTCATAGTTGCCCTGATCACTGTAGGCGCTGCCACGGTCAACGTAGGCAGCCACATAGCGCGGGTTGAGGGTCAGAGCTTGTGAGTAGTCGGTGATAGCACGGCCAAGGTCCCCCTGCCTCTGATAGGACGTGCCACGGTTATAGTAGGCGGGCGCCAGATTTGGATTGAGGCTTAGAGCCTTGGTGAAGTCAGCAATGGCGTGGTCATAGGAGCCTTTGCGATGATAGGCGGCGCCACGGTTGACGTAGGCTTCGGGGAAGCTGGCATTCAGCTTCAGGGCCTGATCATAGTCTGCAATAGCTCGGTCCATATCGTCCTTTTCATCGTAGGCAACCCCGCGATTGACATAGGCAACAGCATAGGTAGGATTGAGGGTAATGGCCTGGGTGTAGTCAGTGATCGCGCGCTCATAGTCCCGTTTATTCTTATAGGCAATGCCGCGATTCATGTAGGCGTCCGCACGCTTCGGATCAAGCATCAGGGCCTGGTTGTAGTCAGCAATGGCCCGGTCATAGTCGCGCTTGCCGCGATCATAGGCAATGCCACGATTGACATAGGCCTCTGGCATGGACTGATCGAGGGTCAGAGCCTGGGTGTAGTCGGCCAGCGCCTGGTCGTAGTCACCCCGGTTACTGTGCACAATGCCACGGGCATAGTAGGCCTTCGCGTAATTGGGATTAAGGGTCAGGGCCTGGGTATAATCGGCCAGCGCCTGGTCGTAGTCTCCGTTCAGGCGATAGGCTTCTCCACGGTTATGATAGGCTTCAACACGGTTTGGTGTGAGTCTCAAAACCTCGGTGAAATCCGCGATGGCCTGGTCGTACGTGCCCCTGGTCAGCGCCGCGACACCACGCTGAAAGGCCGTTTCAGCCGGGGTTCTCTCCGGCTCTGGCTGGACCACTACGGGAGTGGCGCAGCCAGCCAGGGATATGAAGGCCAGCAGGAGTCCTAAGATGAATCGGGACAGGGCATACAGCATCATCGGGCACTCCTACAATGCCCGTCGGTGGGAGAAGGCAATTTCCTCGCTGGTGATGAACTCCAACAAGACTGCTCTCCCATCCTCGTTCGCCCGGCGGGCTCGTTGCAGAGCCGCGGCGATCTCGTCGGGTTTGTCAACGCGCTCGGCATAGCCCCCCATGGCGCGCCCCATATCGGCATAATGCCCGCCAATATCGCGGGTGCGGTAGCGCTCATGGGACACCACCAGGGCATGCCGCTCGATGGCCATAGCCGAATTGTTGAAGACCACTGTGGTGATGGGAATGCCACAGCGCACGGCGGTTTCAAAATCGAGCCCGGTCATGCCAAAGGCCGCGTCACCCATAAAGTTGACACAGAATTTCTCTGGCGCCGCGAGCTTGGCGCCGATAATGAGCCCCAGACCCGTACCGAGGGCGTGCGATTTGCCCCACCCGATGTAGCTGCGTGGCGCAGTCGCACGATAGAAGGGCACGAGTTGGTCGCGTGGACTGCCAGAGTCGTGCGTGATGATGGCGTCTCTCGGGTTCACCGTCTGCATAAACTCCCAGATGACACGGTAGGGCGTAATGGGCACCTCGCTCGAGGTCAGCTTCGACATCCACTCGCGCAGCCAGGCTTCCTTGGCCTCGAGCACCTCAGCGGCCGAGTCGCCATTGACGCGCCGTTCTGGACCAAGGTCCTTGATAGCATCGATGAACTGGCGCAGTACCAGCTTGGCATGGCCCAGAATCGGGTAATCTGCGGCGTAGTTCTTATTGAGGTCACGCTCGTCGTTGGTAGCGTGGATGATTGTTTTCCCAGCCGGAATGTTGGTGGCCATGCCGTGTTTGGTCAAGCTGCTGCCAATACTGAACACTACATCAGCCTGGCGCAGGAAGTGATACACGGGCCCGGCCATCACCCCACCCCCTGTCCCAAGGGACAGCGGATGGTCTTCTGGAAACGCACTTTTCCCTTCCAGGGTAGTCATCACGGGTATCTGCAGCAACTCGGCCAGTTCCACCAGTTCGGTACTGGCCTCGGCATACAACACTCCCTGCCCGGCATGGATCACCGGCTTATGCGCCTGCAACAGCACCTGGGCGGCGGCGCTAATGTCCTGAGGATTGCCAGCGGAGCAGGTGGGTTTGACGACTTTGTAAGCCTGCACGATCGCCTCATCAACATCCGCGAGGGCGACATCCGCCGGGATTTCGACCATCACCGGGCCTGGGCGTCCCATCTTGAGCAGATTGAAGGCGCGTCGCATGACTTCCGACACCTGTTCCGGTTGGTTCAGCGTCTCAACCCACTTGGTGACCGAGTCATACGTACGTGCTGAGCTGAAGAGCGGAAAGACCTGGGCGCGGTCACGCTGGTGCCCGAGGGGCAGGACCAGGATCGGGACGGAATCAGAGTAGGCAGTCGCCACGCCTGGGAAGGCATTTTCTGCGCCCGGACCATACTGCATGGCAAACACGCCAATACGCTTACCGTTGGTAATGCGGCTAAAGCCGTCGGCGATGCCAACGCCGACGCGCTCTTGCCGACACAAAATGGGCCGGATACCGATGGCCGCTGCCGCATCGATAAGTGGTGTGGTGGGATAGGTGCTGAGGAACTCCACCCCTTCTCGCTGCAGAATGGCTGAAATCGCATCAATGATTTTCATCGAGAACCCTCCTTACCCGCGCGCCCCTGCCGGCTGCGGCGCAGGTTGCGCCACCGGCGGACGGTGTCCCCAGATACTCCCGCGGGTATGCTGCTGCACCTGCCAGGTGCTGTCATCCACCACGCGTGCGCCCCAGCCGTATTCCACCTCGAAGCCCGAGGGCGATTGCATGTAGAACGACACCATATGATCATTCGTATGGCGCCCCATGCCACGTGCCACCGGTACCCCCTGATCCTGGCACAGGAAATAGGTCATGCCGACATCATCGAGCGCTTTGACCTGCAACATGAAATGCCGTAAGCGCTTCGATGTCTTGGGCATGGCCATGAACGCCAGAGAGTGATGTCGGGGATTGCAGTGGAAGAAGGCCATCCGGCGTCCCCCAGCTACGCCCGAGAGCTGGATAAAATCGCTGATGCGCATGCCTAACACGTCGCGATAGAAGTGCAGGCTATCATCGAGATCATTCACACCAAGGACAATGTGTCCCAATCCCTGCGTGCCAGTTTCAAAACCAGAGATGGCACGCGGCGACGCGAAAGGCGCATCAAAATGCACCAGCGGACCATAAAAGATTTCCGTGGCTATGCCGTTCGGGTCGTTGAACGTGATCAGCTCTACCACCCGCCGTGCGCCTGCCAGCTCTGCTGACCCCGGTGTCACTTTGACCCCAGCCGCCTGCAACTGCGCGCTCATCGCCTGCAGCGCCTGTTCATCTGCCACTTCCCAGCCAACATACATGACGTCGTCACTGCCGTCGGCATGCAGGGCAAAACGATGATGATACTCATCCATTTTCAAAAAGAGCGTCCCGTCAGCATCGTACCCGTTGTTCTGTAACCCGAGTGTGTGCGTCGCAAACCGCTCCCATGCCACCAGATCGCTCACCCCAATACCCAAATACCCGAGCTGTGTTACGCTCGTCATACGCGTCTCCTTTGTCTTCCACGCTTACGCTTTACTTTCCTCGAGCCGCTGCGCCCACGCCTGTTGGGGTTAACTCCGCCCAACTGGTCGCCGCCATCAACTCGGCCCAACGTTTATAGAAACCACGCTGGTTTTGTTCGCTCATCCCAACGGTGACCACGCCGGGCACGACCGCATGTGTACCTTCGGCGCCCATCCCCATCTGGTAATTATACGGATAGCGTCGGGCAATGACGCCTTTACTGGCCGCGGAAGCGTAGTTCCAGTTTTCCATGTCGTCTTGCTCTGTCAGTCCCCCCGGTCCGGAGTAGCGCATATAGTAATGGCGTAGGAGGTCCTTGACTTCCTGCGGAGCGTCCTGGTCTACCAGGAACCAGCGCCAGGCTTCGGTTCTGAGGGCACCTCGTGGATGCCAGACGGCGATCGAGCGCGGTTGTCGGGAGAGAAAGGACATGTTGGGGAAGACCGTGCCGACTCGGCCCAGCAAGCGGGCATCTTTGCCCAGGCGGCGCTGCCGTTCTGCGTAGACATGCTGAAAATAGGCTTCGACCACAGGATTTTCTTGATAGGTCGAGATATACGGCAGATCTTCTGCTTGCAGAAACACTAAAGCCCCATGCCCCCATGCAGGCATGGAGAGCGCCAGGCTCTCGGTGCCCTGGCGCTCGTCATCTCGGCGGCCGCGGCCGCTGGGGCCAATACCCACCATATCGACGGAGCGATGGCTGATGTTGTGGTACGCGTCACCAATAAAATTCTCCGCCGCAAATTTCCAGTTACACGGCATGTACCACTTCTGGATGCCTCCCAGTACCTCCGAGCCGCCCTCTCGGCCATCCCGGCAGTCGAGCAGCACGTCCAGGTACATTTTCATCTCGCCGAGATACTCAAGGAATGGCGGTGCCTCCTTGTCCCACGTGGCCCAGAGGGCGCCTTTATAGTTTTCGAGCTGCGCCACCTCGATTAATCCCCACTGCGAGCGGTCGAGTTGCTCGTGATACGCCTCACGGTAGTAAGGTACGCCCACGAGTCGGCCGTCTGTACCAAAGCTCCAGCCATGGTAAGGGCAGGTAAAAACGGTGGTGTTGCCCGCATCGTACCGACAGACTTTCATGCCGCGGTGCCTACAGGTGTTCAGAAAAGCATGGATGACCTGCTGGCTGTCACGCGCCAGGATGACGGACTCCTCACCCATGGAGGTCACGAAGTAATCTCCCGGTTTAGGGATCTGACTCTCGTGGCCAATAAAGAGCCAGGTACGGGCGAAAACCTGCTCTTGCTCTTGCTGATAGATGTCCTCATTGACGAAGATCTCACGGCTGATACAGCCGCTGTGCAGATCAACCATTTCCTGCATGGAGTGAGGCGGCGTGTGGTGCATCATGGGAACTCTCCTCTACGCTCAATCGGTGGGATTATAACCGAGAGGTGACTGCAGTCGAGGGCAAAATGGAGGGCGGTATTCTCTCTATCACGCTGCAGCGTTACTCTCCACACGCTTCTATGGCAGAGCAGCGTTGCTGTCTGTGGTCGCAGTAATGTCATCCTATACCCACATCTCGCACAAGGTGTAATAGACTTCTAGAAAAGTCCTAAAATAGCTTCTATTGAAAATAGTCCTTCCCTGCGATTGTACTGTTCACTATTAAAGGAGCAAAACAACTAAGCATAGACTTAATGCCTTCTCTATTTTGTATCCCAATAGAAATAAATGACTTGTGGCCACATTTTCCCTGATATACAATACAATACATACCGGTCAGCCTTTTAGAGGATGGCAAGCGAAGCCAGAGCAAGTAGCTGCCCACTTGGCGAGAGGCGGCCAGATCGCGACGGGAGCGTCAATTGAGTACGCAGTGCTGCTGCTACGTTTACCATCCTGGTTTGCCCTAGAGGTCCAGTATGTACAAAGAATTTTATGGATTTACCACTTATCCCTTTTCCATCACTCCTGATCCGCAGTTCCTCTATCTTAGTAAGAACCATGAAGCTTGTCTACACTATTTATTATATAGCCTTGCACGAGGCCATGGGCTCATCGTTCTCACTGGCGAGACGGGCACTGGCAAAACATTATTATTAAAGCATCTTACAAAAAATCTAGGTGAGAAAATACATATAGCATTTCTTGTCAACTCTGCATTAGACTCTACCGGTATGTTGTCCTATATTTTTCATGAACTTGATCTAGATATTGCTGGGAAATCTAAATTTGAAATGTTATCAAGTCTCAAAAATTTTTTGTTAGCATTGAAAATGGTAAATGAAAAAGTGATAGTTATCATAGATGAGGCACAACATCTGTCAATTGATACCTTGGAAAACTTGAGGCAACTTACGAATTTTGAAAATTCTGGGAAGCAGGTGCTACAGATCATACTGGCTGGCCAACCACATCTTGAGGCCATACTACGATTACCAGAGCTTACACAGCTCAAACAGCGCATAGGTTTTCATTGCTGTCTCACTTCTATGGATTATTACGAGACAAAAGGTTATATAGAAAAAAGATTAGCTGTTTCCGGAGTAACATATCCTGTATTTACCTCACGAGCAATAAAAAGAATATTTGTGTGCTCAAGAGGGCTTCCAAGAGTAATAAATTCTATATGTGATAATGCTTTAATCTTCGGCTTTGCTCACAAAAAGCGCAAGATTGGATCTGCCATAATTCAGCACGTCGCGCAGGAGTTGCATTTAGACGGCATGGAACAGGTTGAGAAACAGCAGAGCCAGGGCGTTTTTAGGCGTGCTAGACGCCTGGCTCTGATCACTGGCATTGTCAGCTTAAGCCTGCTCGGGGTAGGATTGGTACTTCAACCCTCGCTGACTGGCGGAAAGCTCAGGGAATATACGGGGAAATCAGTAGCAAGTCCTCTGGCCATCTTACCGCACAATTCTGGCGTGCGTGAACCGCTCCTCTTACCGCACAATTCTGGCATGCGTGAACCACTCCTCTTACCGCACAATCCCGGTGTGCGCGTACTATCCCTCCTACCGCAAAACCCCAGCGTTGACGAACAGCCCAAGAAGGTGCAGTGGGTGCAGACCACTCTCTCCTACCAACTCCCGACAGGCACACCTCTGACGATGTCTCTGCCACAACTGCAACGCATCCCAAAGGATTTACCAGTCACAGTCACGCTGCATGTCTCGGACAGCACGCCTACGTGGCTCACCTTTGATGCGGCAAAGCTGGTGCTCAGCGGGACAGCTCCACTACAAGACACAGGGAAGACGTATCGTCTGACATTTCGTGCACACACCACGGATGGCCTGGAAAGCCTCTTACAACTTGTGGTAACGCTGAGGGGACAGACAAGGCCTTAAAGATGTGCTGTTCGGGGGACATACGGTCCAGGGTCAGGGCGAATATTGCTCGGCGTATGAGCATAGCAATGGGAGAAGTGCCAATGCAATACTACCATCGTATTACCCTGGGGCTCATTATCATGGGCTTAGCTGTAGTATTGCAGCAGGAGACCCAAGCTCAATCGCCTGCACAACTGGTCTTTGCCTATCACGTGACGGTCTCACCCAGCTGGTTTGACCCGGCGGAGACCCCAGCCCAAATCACTGCCTTTGGCATCCTCTATGCGCTCCATGACGCCGTCGTCCGTCCTCTGCCAGGAGAGCGCATGGCCCCAGCACTGGCGGCCTCCTGGACTGAAAGTCCCGATGGGCGTGTGTATGAATTCAAATTACGGCAGGGATTGCGGTTCCACAATGGTGATCCTTGTACCGCCGAGGATGTCCAGTACAGCTTTGCGCGCTATAAGGGGACAGGGGCCAAAGAATTACAGGCAAAAGTCGCACAGGTCGAGGTGGTGGATCCGCTGACCGTCCGCTTTCACCTGCGTGAGCCGTGGCCCGACTTTATGACCTTTTATGGCACCACAGCGACCGCGGCGGGTATCGTCGTACCAAAAAAATATATAGAGCAGGTCGGTGCGGAAGGCTTCCAGAAAGCTCCGGTTGGTCTGGGGCCGTATAAGTTTGTGAGCTATACGCCGGGGGGCGACTTAGTCCTCGAAGCCTACGAGGGTTACTGGCGTAAGGTGCCGAATATTAAACGCCTGATCATCAAAAGCGTGCCGGAGGGTACGACACGGCTCGCCATGCTCAAAACTGGCGAAGCTGATATCGCCTTTGCCCTGGAAGGCCAGGTGGCCGAGGCTGTGCAGCGTGATCCCAACTTCGCCTTGATCTACACATTGCACGCTTCCAATTTTTGGCTGGAGTTTCCTGAGCAGTGGGACCCTCAATCGGTGTGGGCGGATAAACGTGTGCGTCTGGCGGTGAACTATGCGCTTGACCGTCAAGCCATCAATGAGGCGGCCTGCCTCGGTTTTTGCCCGCCCGCGGGGGTCATCGTGCCACGGGTGATGGAATATGCCTTACCCGCTGAGCCGTTACCCTACAATCTCCAAAAAGCCAAGCAGCTCCTCGCCGAGGCCGGCTATCCCAATGGTTTTGATGCTGGGGATCTCACCCCGATCCCCCCCTTTTTTACGGTTGGTGAGGCGGTGCTGAACTCCCTGCAGGCCATTGGCATTCGGGCGCGCATGCGTACGATGGAGCGGGCGCCCTTTCTCACCGCCTGGCGTGAGAAGAAGCTACGCGGACTCTTTGTCGTGGCGGTGGGGGCCTCGGGCAATGCGGCGACCCGCGCCGAAGCGTTTATCTGTTCGCAGGGAGCCTTCGCCTATGGGGGCTATCCAGATATTGACACCCTGTGCCAGCAACAGGCTGTCGAGCGGGATCGCACGCGACGCGAAGCGCTCTTGCACCGTATCCAACAACTCACCATCGAGCGGGTGATGTTCGCGCCGATCATCGACTTTCGCGCCCTGGTAGGGCTTGGACCGCGGGTTGCTGAACACGCGCTCGACACGATTCCCTTACACGCTTTCCCTGCCTGGGAGGACGTGCGCCTGAAGGGGACACCTGTGGAGGTCGCCAGCCAGTCGCCTCCGCCCGCAAGCCCAGCACCGTCCACGCCTCCCAGGAGAGACGCCGCCGCTGGGGCTGGGGTCGCAGACACCTCGAGCGACCAGGCTACGTTGGTCGTCCTTGCCGGAGCCGTGACGCCACAACGGCTGCAGAGAAAGGTGTCAGGCTATAGACATGTTCCACTCATTGGCTTTTCTGTGCAATCGACCCCCCAAAAAACCGTCCGGGAACTTGCTGCAGCAGGAGGGTTTTTTGACCAGCTTCTCAGTGTGACCACCGTGGAAGAACTGCAAAAAGCCGGCCAGTCCGTTGGGCTGAATATCAAGGTTATCTCTGCCCCTGGCCGTGGCTTCCACAGCATTGTCGTCACCCCACGGCGGCTCTCCAACACTGCGGCTCAAGCGTTGAGTAGTGTCTTTCGGCAGATGCCGAATCCGGTAGCACGGCAGCAGGCACAGCAATAAGGAAGCGACTCTCATGATGTCTGGCAAACCTCGTTTGACGGGTGCACAAAAGCGTACGCTAGTGGTTGTAGTCATCATAGCCCTCGGGCTGACGTTGACATTTATCCTTTTTCAAGCACGAGTACTCAATCAGACAACCCGGCAGAGCGAGTTCAGCCAACGCGCTGCCCTTGGTGCCACGGCGCTCCAGCGCAACGTGCAAGAGCATCTCGAGGTGCTCTACGGTCTTGCCGCCCTCTATGCCACCGCTGCGCAGCCTCTCAGTCTCAACCGTGAGGCCTTTCGAGAATTGACGAAAGGGCTTTTGCAACGCTATCCAGGCGTGCAGTCGCTGGGATGGATTCCACGCGTCTCGGAAGCCGAGCGCGAAGCCTACCTGGCAGCCGCACGCAAAGATGGGCTAAGCGACTTTCACATTACGGAGTGGACACCAAAGATGCAAACGGTGCGTACCGCCCGGCGCGATGTGTATTATCCCATCTTTTACATCGAGCCCCTGGAGCAGCATAGGGCTGCGGTGGGTTTTAATCTTGGCTCAGTGCCCTCGTATATGGA
>JBMDXC010000181.1:0-9503 GCA_048594805.1 Candidatus Entotheonellaceae bacterium
ATAAAGGAGAATATCTCTACGCCCCCCTTGGAGACCAACGTCCGCTTAAATATGCGTGGCAACAGGGGCAAAAGCAGACCGCTGCCCCCCATTCATGATCCATCGTACGCAGGAGATGTAGTATGCAGCATATGCCTTGCCCTCGGGTGCGCGGACCAAGGCCGGCGAGCTGGCGACACCCAAAAACGTCCGTTCCTCCTGAAACACATGCGACATCTATGGACTGCCATGATCATGACGGAGCACCAAGCCCTGAGCGACGTCGTGCCCAAACGCCCCCAAGGAAATGCGGACACCTTGGCGGATTGGCTCTAGCGCTTCAAACCGCGGCGCTGGCGCAGCACGCCGCGTGGTATGGCGGCCGGTGTATCGGCCTAGATGTCGTGGTCGCTCTCGATGGACCCCATGGCGTGCTTACCCCTCCTACACAAGCGCCAGAGATGGGTCCTTTGGCCCTGCAAGGCTGGCGCTCGGTGTCCGTGTCATGTCCGCCCTACGGGATGGTGCTGTATGCACCGAGCGGTGCGCCTGATTTTCTTCGCAGCGTGACTGGGAGGGCGTTTCGGCAAGGGAACAATAGCGAGACCCTGTTCGCACGGGGAAAAAATTGACTTTCCTCTACCCCAAACGCTTGTAGCGATGGTGGCATGGCGACCACTGAGCGGTATCACAGAAAAGCACACATTGCTCGTGGAGACACATGGTGAGTTCCAAACTCACTGCTTGTTGCTCTAATGGAATCAGAGTATTTGCAATTTTATTTTGTACCCCTTATAGTTTTCCCCGTCTGTGAATGGTCTCTCACAGGCGAACTCCGGTGAAGCCTTGGTCTTTCCCTCAAGTGCGATCAGGGCTTCATTATTTTTGACCCCTCGCCTTGAACTCTCTTTCTCCCCACGGCATACTTTCGACATATCCGCATTTCTCACGGAAAGCTCTGTTCCCTCTACCCCTGTGGCTGGGCTTCCTTGAGAGAAGCGCATGTCTTTTCAGCTATCACGTTCTCGGAGACCCGGTGTGCTGTATGACACCGGGTCTTTGGCGGTTCACTCCCTTTCCACTCTTTGCAACGGCCTACACTTTTTGAGTGATATCTTGACCAAGTCTCTGGGCGGTTCTGCACCTCCTGCCACCCGTCCCTGTTCTCTATGACCATCCCGGGCTCGTGACGAACCGCGCGATAGGAAACTCGAAAAAACACTTGACGACAATCACAAAATCCCTATACTGATGGCCGCATCATAGCATTCCATCCTTCCACATGCCCTCGTCACGCTCCCACGGACGAGGGCTTCTCCAGACATTCTGGTCTCAGTCCGCATACCAAGCCCATCATGAGATATGCTTCCATAGGTACATGAACAACCTGGCACGTGCATCGCTGGCAGCGATGACGGAGCAGCGCACCTCAGACGTCGGGCATCTCCTTGTGGCGTACGACCCGACGTGGTCTACAGCACGATTGCCTTATGAGTGTTGTATGGGGAATAGTGCGGTGGTGGTATGGTGATCCAAACGCCCTTCCTTGTCGCGTTGACAAGGAAGGGCAGCATCCACGCTCGGTATCGTTACCAGCGATGTCCATGGGGGTGATGGCGATGATGGTGATGATGGTGTCTCCAGTGGCGATGCCGGTGCCCAAAGGATCCCCCTACCACCACGGCCGGAGAGCCGTACACTACTGGCGGCGGGGCCACGACTACGGGAGGTCGCGTGACGATGACCGGCGCCGGGTATACGACCGCTGGCGGGGGAGCGACCACTACTGGGGCGGGGTACACCGGGACACCAACGGCAATGGAGACCCGGACCCCTGCGTGCGCGGGCAGCGCCAAAGTGGCAACCGCCAGGCATGCCAGGAGCGCACCTATCCAGAGCCTACGGTGTTTGTGTTGCATCGTGTTTTCTCCTGTATGGTCTCTTCAGAAGCACTATTGTCTCCTTACAAGAACATATGAACTAGGACAGATATTTCCGATATTACTGTCTTGGGGTAACACAGACATCGACTGATGCATGGATACCCACACATCGTCTTCATGATAGCGAATGAGAGCGCCATGAGGAAGGCTATCAATGTTCTTTGTGAGGAAGGTCACAAGGCTTGGAGCATGGAGCGCTCAATAGTGTTGGAAGCGTGTGTGGGTGGCTGATGCGTCTGGTTACCTCAAGAGGTTGTGGGTACCTCTGCGCTCTGTGCGCCGCTCTCTTTCGATTTCGTCCGCGATCTTCCGCAGGTAGGTTGCAGCCTCACGAAGATCGGTAAACTCTCCATGGATGGTGCACGTTTCAGTACTGGTGCGAAACTCGACCTCGATGCAGATGCATTGGAGCGATTCCATGCCGGTTCCTTTCCTGCCCTTCCCACATTGCCTGCCTCTCCTGCCAGTCACGGTCATCGTGTGTATCGCAGATGGGAGTAGGGCGTAGGTGACTCCTGCGAGGCATTATTATAGCACCATTTTTCTGCACGACGTGCCAGCAAGGTAATTGCACTGCTGAGCGTAACTCGCGGCTGTGTCCTGTTTATTCGGCCCAAACAGTCATGACTATAGAGGAAACTCCCCAGGCAATAGAGAGGAGTCAATACCCTGGGTCGAGTACGGCATGCGTTCCTCGACCTTACAAGAGTGTCAGTCCACAGGAGTTTGCAACTTCAATATAGGAATAAGATAAACCAATAATAATTAAAATATAACAAGCTTGATAGACATATGAGAGCTTACAGTAATATATGCCGGCATTCCCTTCATTTTGCGCTGCCGAGTGACTTCCTTCTCACATTCTTAGGAAATCCTTCGCTTCTCCTCACCAATGGGTGCCCGTGATGTGCTAGTGTCTTGTGCAGGACCTCGCGAGAGACTACAGACCTGGGGGAGGCAGGCGGCAGAGGTGCGTCTCTAGCCGCATCAGACTTGTACATAACCCATCACGATCTGAACAGGTTACGCAGAGGAGATCTCTCTTGAAAAAACCTTGTCCTCATTGTGATCAGCCGGATATGTCTTTGCTGCGCCTGGTGTTGATTGGTGAAATTCTGCGTGCCGATGAGGTTCTGCTCGTGCTGCTCGCCGATGTCATGCAGCAGTCTGGACTGCTCGACGGCTCCCAGAAGCCTCAGGCTCCACAAAGGCAGCGCCAGAAGGGCACGGTACATACTCTAGGCTCGACAGCGGTGAGGAGCCCACGACAAAGCAAGCGTAGGGGGGCCAAACACCACCCTACCCGCGATTAGTCTCCCGAAGAATAGGAGTATAAAAACAGAAATGACCATCTCAAGGCATGGTCATAGTTGAGTGGCGTCTTGTGGCCGCAAGGCGCAACTCCAGCATACAACGACTGCGTCAATACTGGAAATCTCGATGGGGAGAAAGGAGTGTTTTTTGCCGAAAGGTGTAACTCACTTGAAAACCCTGCACAAGTAGGATTGAAAAATAAGCGTTCTACTCGTCAAGCCCATCATTATGTTAGGAGGGTGCGATGCCAACAATGTTCGTTGTGAGCTGCCGGAAGGATTTTTGGTCCGCCACCGAGTTTGCGCCGACCGACGAAATCCGGGAGCTTGACTTGGACACCGGGCATGGCCCGGTCATAACACCAGCCGATTTTTTGGCGGCTCTGGCGCACCAGCGGATCACGGTGCTCGTGCACGGCTACAACAACGAGCGCCTAGATGTACTCGATGCCTATCGCACCATCGACGCGCAAATGCGGCTGCTGGGTTTTCTTGGCGCGGCGCATGCGCCGTACGATGCGCTCGTGGGCTTTGCGTGGCCGGGCGGTGCGACCGGGGTGTCCTTTCCTTTCGCCCGTGGCCGAGCCGATGACACCGCGCCGCGCTTCGGCCGCCTGCTGGCGGATCTGTGTGGCAGCGGCGCGACAGTCGATCTCAATACGCACAGCCTCGGTGCCCATGTGGCGCTCGAGGCACTGCGCGAGGTATCGTCGCCGGTGGTGCGCAATGCCTGGCACTTCGCGTCGGCGGTCGACAATGAATCGATCGAACACGGGGAGCGCTACTTTGACGCCTCACGGCAGTCGGCACGCTGCTATGTCTTTCACTCCAAGAATGATCCTGTGCTCCGGGTGTGGTATCGCATCGGCGACTTATTCAATTTCGACACGGCGCTCGGCGATTCCGGGCCGGAGGATCCGCGCGCGATCATGGATCATTCCCCGCATGTCACGGTGATCAATTGCAAAGATATCGTCACGTCACACGGGGGCTACCGCTCCAGCGGGCAGGTCTGGGCGTTTATGGCGCAGGAACTGACGTCGCCCACCACCGAGCAGTTCGTGACACTCAAGAAGACGCCTGAGGCGCTCACCGCAGTGTTTCGCGCCGCCGGGGACAGCTTTCGCGCTGCGACAACGACTCCGGCACGCCGTCGGTCACCGGCAGGCAGTCGAAGGCGCGCATCGACCCGACGGCGCGCGGGCGAATAGGACAAGCACAGGCCTTGCGGTGACCCCGCGCTGGCTGAGGCGCTATTGGCTGCGTCCCAGGTGTGCGCCCTTGGCCGCCTGCAACCATCGCCTCACCACCGTGCCGCGTGCCGCTTGTGCGCACTCACGACGCGCTTGCTTGGACTTCCCATGCTTCGTCCTCTGAGGGTTTGCACAGCCGCAGGGTTTTGATGTGGGACAGGGCAGCGAGGGCAGTCTGAATCACGTCAGGCGGGACTCCATACTGTGCCAGACAGACGGCGAGGCCGTCTGGGCTCCCACGGTCGTCTGCAGCATCCGCAGCTGGATCAGTTTCCGTAATGTGAATCGTCAGCATCGTCCTGCTCCTTACGGCCACTCATGCCGTTTCGCTCGTGGTGGTCATGGGCGCTCGCCTTTGTGGCTGGTCGGTGACGCCCTGGCCATAGCATGCGGCTCCATCGTCCATGGTTGGCATCCTCACAGAGGAGGCACGTTCGTCGCCACGTCCCGAAGCTTCGTGAGAGGGCAGGATCATCCTGCCCTCTCCCACCAACGGGAGCAGCCTCACCTCCTCGCCATACCCGTTGCTCCTCAGCCCCGTAATTTTGTATACAGCCGTACTGCTATGCCCTATAATAGGGACTGGGAAAGGCTGCTATGTTACTCTTTCTACTTCCACCACGGACCCCCATCGAAGTTGCCCGCGAAGTCTGCACCCGGAGTGTCCTGTTGCGCTGGCGCAGTCAACGCCTCTGTCAGCACAGTCGAAGCTTACAGCAGCAGTCTCAAACGCTCCGCCACCAGTTGGCCAGGAGCGCCAGCCATACACGGCCGATGCACGGGCATCTGTCGGCTGATCAGAGAGACGCAGCATAGGATGCACCTTTCTGCTGAGGAGCAGTCACCGCTGGTGCGGCCGGTCGCGTGTTCACTCAGGAAGTGCATACGGGGTGCCGAGGTGCACGGTGGCACCACGACTGAGAGTATGCATACCATATGTCAAATATGTAACCCTTTGACGGCACACGTCCACCGGTGAGAGAAAACAGGAGTGATCTCGGCTTGAGGAACAAGCGGTGTGTGCGGGTGAGACACAATGTCACATTGGGTGACATTGTGTCAGAGGGCTTTCCCGCAGCAACGGCGCACACGCACCACATCATCCGTCCTGTCGTTTCAAAAAACCATCCGATACGCTGCCGCAAAGAGCCCTGCTCAGTTCATACGAGGCAGGGCTCCCTAGCTGATGAGGTACGGTTGGCGCATTGTCCCTAACTGCGCGAAGCCTCTGATTGATGAAAAGTCGATCCGATGTGCAGTTTATGCCCAGCAGTGGCTAGCATGTGGGCCAAGAGATGAGTCAAGCGATCAGCAAGGCATGGAAACGGTACCAACTCCAGAAAAGCGTGCAGAAGACAGCAACAATTCCCGCTTAGGCTCCGAAAGTCCTATGTGACTATGGGAGCGAACAGCCCTCGGAGCGTTTCGACCATCTGTTGGTGTCTTTTGCTGTGAGTGTCGCGATCTGACAGGATCAGCTCTCATGTGGCACGCAGACCTCTGTCGTCATTGAGGCGTAGTTTTCCCAAGACGATGGGGTATCGCTGGGGGCTCTGGAGGAGGGCCGTACAAGAGCAGCGCTGGCAATCAGGAGGCATCCACTGCCAAGAGCGGTTGGAGCTTCTGCAAGCCGTAAAACAGGGTTGCGAAGAGTTGCCGCATCGACTGCAGGGCATAATCATACAACAACGCCCGCATGCGCTCCCACCACAGCCGTTTGCTGCCGAGCTTCGTCCAGACGGCTCGGAACACAGCACAGCTGTTGCGTGTGGTCGACCAAAAACGCTAGCCTCATCACCATGGCCAACACCACGGAGAGATTCTGCTCGCCATGGCCGTAGTTGTGCTCCACGTTGTAGCCTTGATTTTTGAGGGTATTGAACGTCTCATTTTCACTCTTCCACCGAGCACGTCCACCTCGCATCAGGCGATACACAGTGCGCTTGCTCACCCGCAGGTCTGTTCCCCAGCTACAGTGCTGGGGCTGCCCATTGCCTCTCTCCCAAGACTCAATAAAATTGACCCGCACGTCCACGTTCGAGGCATGGAGCGGCACATCGTTGACCAAGCGCAACCGATGCACCACCCCAGCGGCGCGGTCATGGCGCTCATAATACGTGACGCGCCCAGCGTGCTCGGCGGCCTGCACGTGGGTGAAGAGATGGGCATGAGCGCCTTCTTTGACCCCGAGAATATCATGCAGCCCCTGATCGTGCAGGGTCTCGATGTGGGGGGCATTGGAACTCACACTGTCTGCGGTGACGATGCACTTGCGAGGGGGGTGATCGTGGCGGAGCTTGGCGATGAAGCGTTTGGCCGCATTGCGTGCACAATCGTTTTTGCCCGTGCCAGCTTGGGTCACACTGGGTTCGGGCATCCATGGCATCACTTCGCGCCGGTCTGGATGGATAATTGCGGCGCCCAACATCTGATGGTAGGAGGTGATCGACCCATGACGGTGGACTGTGTGCAGACATGAGGCACAGTGAATCGTCTGGGAGGAAAAATACCCCGTGCCATCAAGGGCCAATCAATAGTGACCAGCGAGCAACATCATCGCTTCCAGCGCCTTGCCGCGCGGGCGTTGCCGAAAGACGCTCGTGAACACCGGGCGGAGCCACTTGGGGGAGACCGGATCAAGGATCGCGCGCATGTGCGTGTCACATGGGACACGCTCAATCCCGTAGATGGGATGCAAATTGCCCTCGGCCCGTTCCTTGTCAAAGGCGAGGAGCGAGGGCGCTGTGAGGGACAACATGGCGAACGCCGACATGAGGGCATCCGTTAAGGAAATGTCTCCCTCCTCATAGCGAGGCTCCGGGATGGTGGAGAAACCGCTTCGGACCAAGTGCAAGAGCGCATCGGCCGAGAGATGCTTGCGGGCTTTGGGAGCAACAATGGACATGGGCCCCCCCATCACGAGAACGTCACATCGTTCAAGTCAGGGGGTATTTTCACATCGATGTTTACGAAAGGTCAGTGCCGCTAACACCGTGATCACTGGGCTTGAAGGCTCAGCGGGAATTGCTGTTGAAAAGTGAATGTCCGGTTCGGAGGGGGGGACACGCCATACCCACTGGGCCAACGGTCCCTACCCTACACCTTGAAAGCCACCCTGCACGGCCATGAAGTCATGGTCACCTTGCGCGGGGTGGACTTCGCCAGCGTCAAGGCGTAAGTCAAGCAGGCAAGCCAGTGGCTCAGCGTCCAGGCTCCAGCACAGCCCCCCACGCCGCCACCAGCGCAGGGTACGACGCACCCCGCACACGACGAGAGCCCGTACTGCCACGCACACAAGGCTGTGCTCAAGCGGTATGAGCGCAACGGCCAGGTCTGGTACTCACACAAGACCGCAGATGGCCGTTGGTGTCGCGGACAGTAACGTCAACCAGGGGCAGGATACGCTCTGCCCCATCGTCTCGAAGGAACACCCATCATGACAATCACTCGGTATGGGCGGTACTGGGCAGTCCTGGACACTGATGGTTCACTCATCTGTCTGTGTGTATACAAACGCGGGGCACTCGAAGTCTTGCGCCGTTTGCAGGGGCAGGATGAAGTAGGTGGAGTAAACAGAAACAGGTTAGAGGCACTCTCGCTTCTGGCCACTCAATTCAAGGAAGGAGAGAGAAGATATGCGCGGCAGTATCCGTAAACGCTATAAAGATAGTTGGAGCATCATTATTGACCGAGGTTACCATCCAGACCCTGCAACCGGACAGCTCAAGCGCCAGCAGAAGTGGTTTACAGTGCATGGCACCAAGCGGGATGCAGAAAAGAAACTCGCTGAGCTGCTACATCAGGCCAATCGCAACGAATTGGTCGAGCCTACCAAGCTTACCGTAGGTGCGTGGCTCGATGAATGGCTAGAGACAGCGATCAAACCTCCCAATAAACGACTGCGTTCCTATGAGACATACAAGAGCGTCATCCAGCGTCATCTGAAACCGGCTTTAGGCAGTATCCGCTTACAACAACTCCAACCCACCGACTTGCAGCGCTACTACAATGCCGCCTTACTGGCTCCTGCAACATTGGAGCAACATCATGTGATTCTACATAGCGCCCTCAAAGCGGCCCAGATGCAGGGCTTAGTGACACGCAATGCCGCGATATTAGTCATGGGCAAACCACGCCGTAAAGAAGGGCATGCTGATGTACTCGCCCATTGCAGGACAGTAGAGGACGCCCAGCAGTTTCTCAGCGTGGTGTACACTACGGGGCCACAGATGGCTGCGTTCTATCACCTGGCGCTCGATACTGGGGCGAGGCGTGCCGAACTATGCGGGCTCCTGTGGCAGGATGCTGACCTGAAGAAGGGCCAGATCTCAATTGTGCGGCAATTGATCAAACCTGGAGCGCCTCCGCAGTTTGGGCCACTGCAAAATGGCAAGTCGCGTACCATCACCCTGATGCCGAAGACGGTTGACCTGCTCCGGCATCACAAGGCCCAGCAAGCCCAGGTGAAGCTCGCCAATCGTAGCATCTATCAGGATTCTGGGCTCGTCTTTGCGAAAGATTGGTGGGGGCTGCGGACCCATGGGCAGACGCTGGGGCATCCGCTACAGAGTAACGCCATCGGCCAGCGGGAATGCAAGCGACTTATCGCCCAAGCTGGTATCAAGCTCATTAAGTTTCATGGGCTTCGGCATACCTGTGCTACGCTGCTCTTGCAAGCCGGGGTACCTGTGCATGTAGTCCAGGAGCGCCTGGGGCATAAGCGCCTTGAAGTTACTCTGGAGATCTATGCGCATGTCCTGCCCGCAATGCAACAGGATGCGGCTAGCAAACTTGCTGCCCTCCTCCAGGCATAAGCTGCAGACAGGCCTTATTAAAGCGAAGTGCTATTGGGGTTCATATGGGTTATCTTTATTAAAGCGAAGTGCCGTTAGCGTTACAATGCCGTTACACATGAGAGGATCACCTGTGCATCCAGAGGATTTCGCGGCATCTTCTGCAGGCCAGTGTCTCCGTACGCCACGCGGATACTGGACGTTTGTGCCGCATCCGTTACC
>JBMDXC010000182.1:0-2057 GCA_048594805.1 Candidatus Entotheonellaceae bacterium
GATGGTCACATCGTCATGCGTAGGTCCAACGCCACCGGTCGTGAAGACGTAGTCAAAGGCGCGCGAGAACGTCACGACGTCACTAGCAATGACCTCGATCTCATCCGGGACCACCACAATGCGTCGGACATCCACGCCCAGGGTACGGAGTTCCTGGCAGATATAGGGCGAATTCGTGTCGACGATTTTCCCTGACAAGATCTCGTTACCAATGACCACAACGCCGGCTGTCTTTGCCATAGTCCATCCGCCTTGTTTTGGATCGCAGAGTGTACGCCTTCTGGCGTGATTCAGTCACTGCCTATTGAGCCCAGGCCAGCGTACTGCAACATGGGGGCAGTGATGGCGAGCCGGCAGATCTCATTAGTCCCCTCAAAAATCTGCGTCATCTTCGCATCCCGGTAATATTTTTCCGCCCCTGACTTGCCCGTTGTGCCATACGCACCCATGATCTGCACCGCATCCGTCGCGACCTTGACTGCTGTATCGCTGGCGAACACCTTGGCCATGGAACTCAACACCACCTGCGGTGGTTCCGTAGCTGCTGCCTTGTGGGTGAGTAAGCGCGCTGCCTCAATGTGCGTCGCCATATCGGCAAGCATGTGCTGCACCATCTGGTGCTGCACAATCGGGCTACCGCCCTGGACACGCAGGAGGCTATGCTGGCGTGCCAGCTCAAAAGCGCCACGGGCAATCCCCACAGCGATCGCTGCCCCCTGACTACGACCGTAAGCGCTGAGGT
Organism: Candidatus Entotheonellaceae bacterium; assembly: GCA_048594805.1. Lineage (GTDB taxonomy): Bacteria > Tectomicrobia > Entotheonellia > Entotheonellales > Entotheonellaceae > SXND01. Next base: position 743 of record JBMDXC010000182.1, read on the forward strand.
CCTGTAGGAGCCCTGCAGCACCCCCCTCTTTGGTCAGCAGATACTCAGCCGGCACATACACGTTTTCCAGATAAAACTCCACCAGCGGACAGGCACGTAAACCCATGGTCGAGAGCACCTCACTGACGTGGAACCCCCGCGTATGCGTAGGCAGCGCAAAACCCGTCACTCCTTCGAGACCCCGGTCATCGCTCACTGTAGCAAATACACTGAGCCAGGCCGCCACATTGCCACCAGCACAATAGGCTTTGCGTCCGGAAAGCACATAGCCATCACCACGGCGTTTTGCTGTCACCATGAGTCGACTCGCCGCCACCCCCTGGGGATGCACAAAATCACTACCAACTCGTCGTTCAGTGATGGCCAACGCCCACAGGCGGGGTTCGTGACGCTCTTCCGCAGCAAGCACCTCAGGAAACACCTGCTCCATCAGCGCCGTATTCCCCGAGAGCGCCACCGCAGTCTGCGCCAGGCTATGCGCGGCCAGCAACGTGGCCACACCGGCTTCCCAGCAGGCCAGTTCTTCCGCCACAATCGCCGCACTGACGCGGTCCATAGTGCCGCCATAGTGGGGCGGGAGATGCGCCGAGAACAAACCAAAATCACAGCTTTTGCGCAGCAATTCCCAGTCGACCGTGCCTGGCGGTGCCGTGTCCAGCTTGCGCGCCCGCCACCGCAATTCACGCCGCGCAAAACGGCGCATGCTCGTGCAGACAGCCTGCTGTTCTTCAGTCAGCTCAAACATGCGTGCTCCTTTCCTGGCACCGTATACTTCCTCAGCCATGGAAAGGGAACCATGGAAAGTATGACAGTGTTAAGGTGTTTCGTCGGCCAGTCTGCGATACTTGCTGGCATAAAAGAGCAGTGGTTTCAAGTTGGGATCCTCGTTCAAGGCCGCCTCCTGGACTTCGCCCACAAAGAGCGTATGGTCCCCCACGTCGAAACGCGCCCAGACTTTACAGTCGATGTAGGCCAGGCATTCATCTAATACTGGACAGCCCGTTGCCTTAGTGAAATGCGGGATCTCGGCAAACTGATCACCCTCCTTGGGGGCTTTGCCAGCCCACCAGGACGACCACTCTGGGCGGTGCTCGGCCAGAATATTGACGCAGAACGCGTCTCCCGTCATCAGAATCTCATGCATAACCGCCTTTTTGTCAACGCTCACCAGGATCAAGGGCGGATCGAGGGAGACGGAGCTAAAGGCGTTGGCAGTCATCCCGTGCTTGGTACCGCTATGATGCGTGGTTACCACCGTCACACCGGTCGCAAAGCGGCCAAGCACCTGCCGAAAAAGCATTGGATCAAATGGCAT
>JBMDXC010000183.1:0-2689 GCA_048594805.1 Candidatus Entotheonellaceae bacterium
GCTTGTGGGCCACCTGGTTGATCTGGTCACGAGCGCGTTCCATCGCAGCGACGTCTTCACCCTTCAGAGCTTCCCGCCCTTCGTGCAGGGCTAACTCGACAGCCCCAATGTCGGCCGCTGGCAGGTTGTCGCGCTGCTCACGCAAGGTCTTCTCTGTCTGATACACGAGCGAATCGAGCTGGTTGCGTATCTCAATCGCCTTGCGCCGCTCCGCGTCTTCTTTGGCATGGAGGTCAGCGTCCTTCACCATACGGTCGACTTCGTCCTTGGCCAGGCCGCCTGAACCACTGATGGTAATCGCCTGCTCCTTATTGGTCCCCAGATCCTTAGCTCTGACGCTGACGATACCATTGGCATCTATGTCGAACGTCACCTCGATTTGCGGGACACCGCGCGGCGCCGGGGGGATACCCTCGAGCGTAAAGCGTCCGAGCGTACGGTTATCCCGTGCCATCTCGCGCTCGCCTTGCAACACGTGGATTTCCACGCTGGGCTGATTATCCGCAGCGGTCGAGAAGATCTGGCTTTCACGTTTGGGAATAGTGGTATTGCGCTCAATGAGCCTGGTCATCACGCCGCCCAATGTCTCGATACCCAGCGACAGCGGTGTGACGTCGAGCAGCAGCACATCCTTCACATCGCCGGCCAAAACGCCGCCCTGCACGGCGGCCCCAACCGCAACGACCTCATCCGGGTTCACACTCTTGTTTGGCTCTTTGTTAAACAGGCGCTTCACCGCCTGCTGCACCAGGGGCACACGCGTCGAACCACCCACGAGCACAACTTCATCGATGTCACTGGGAGTGAGACCGGAATCACGGAGCGCCTGCTTACAAGGTTCAACACTGCGCTCAACGAGATCCTCGATCATCTGCTCAAATTTGGCACGCGTCAGCTTCATCAACAGATGCTTTGGACCACTCGCATCGGCGGTAATAAACGGCAGGTTGAGTTCGGTCTCAGCCACAGTCGAAAGCTCACACTTGGCCTTTTCACCTGCTTCCTTGAGGCGCTGCATCGCCATGGGATCACGGCTCAGGTCAATGCCTTGCTCGCGCTTAAACTCACTGACCAGCCAGTCGATAATGCGCTGATCGAAGTTGTCACCACCGAGGTGCGTATCACCATTGGTAGCTTTGACCTCAACAACATTATCGCCTACTTCCAAGATGGAAATATCAAAGGTGCCACCACCGAAGTCGTACACCGCGATCGTCTCATCTTTCTTCTTATCGAGGCCATACGCCAGCGCTGCAGCAGTAGGCTCATTAATGATACGCTTCACGTCCAGTCCAGCGATACGGCCGGCATCCTTGGTGGCCTGACGCTGGCTGTCGTTAAAATACGCCGGTACGGTGATCACCGCTTCGCTGACTTTCTCTCCCAGATAGTCCTCAGCAGCTTCCTTGAGCTTTTGCAATACCAGGGCAGAGATCTCGGGCGGGGCGTATTCTTTGTCGTCTATGCGTACCCAGGCGTCGTTATTTTTCGCCACCACTTTATAGGGCACCATAGCAATTTCTTCCTTGACCTCAGCATAGCGACGACCCATAAAGCGCTTGATCGAATAGACCGTCTTTTCGGGGTTCGTCACCGCCTGCCGCCGGGCAATCTGCCCCACCAGGCGCTCCCCATCTTTCGTAAAGGCTACGACGGACGGGGTCAGGCGGTTGCCTTCGCGATTGGTAATAACGACTGGCTCCCCACCCTCCATCACCGCTACGACTGAGTTTGTCGTGCCCAGATCAATACCGATAATTTTACCCATGGAGACCTCTCCTCCTGTCTGCAATCTTTGAGAGACGTCCAGCCTCCTGACGTCTACCTGACCCTCCGCTGCCCTCGTTGCTACTCTGCAACCAAATATATCTCTTCAGTGCCAATTACAGCACATAGCACACCTCTTCTTGTGTATGCGACACACAAAAGTATATTTGTTGAGTCTTATACTGTCAAGCCAACCAGAGCACCGCGCCTGGGCTGGACCACGAGGTGTTTTGATCCTCAAAAGCCATTAGAGTAGCAACTACTAACAATACTGCAGCCCTCAATCATTGCCGTGGCGGGCAGGACATTGCCGCCCCGCGCCTAGGCCGCACCAGGGGATATGGCGCTTACCTGGGACACTGCCCTGGCTTGGTGTTGTTCACTTGAAGACGTTAAAGACAATAAGTGTCTCAGTCTCCCGAATCCCCTGCATGGCGTGGACTTTGTCCGGGATGGCCTCGCCGAGTGCGTCGTACGTGGGCACCATCACTTTGGCGATGAGATCATATGGCCCGGAAATCGAATGCACTTCACTGACTGCGTCGAGTTCGATGAGCTGATTGGCAACCTCACGCACCTGACCACGTTCTACTTTGATGAGAATGTAAGCAAAGCGCATGCGCAGCTCCTTGGCGGCTATAGGACTCTAGCCTGGACGGAGGATCTCCGTAATCTGATCGAGATAAAAACCGCGGAACTCTGCCAGCAGCATCAACAACATGAATAATGTTACGAACAGTATGAGGCCGAATGCTAGTAGACCAGGAAGGTTCTGCCGTATCTCTCGCCACTTCCGTTCGCGTGCCGCCTCGATCTCTTCAGTGCGTGTGTTCCCTTTCCCCGCCGTATAGCTCCAGAAACGGCGAGGCATTTTGCTTGATGTCATGTTCGAGTCTCCTACGATCATGAGGGCTTTTACGTC
>JBMDXC010000184.1:0-6561 GCA_048594805.1 Candidatus Entotheonellaceae bacterium
TAACACACCCATGATGCTGGAGAAATGACGGATTAGACGCGGCGGCAGGACGTCGAAGAATGGGAAGTAGCCTAAGCGCTGCGCGGTTTTGAGCAGAATCACGCCCCCGAAGGCGGCGACGGTTGATTTGGTCAAGCGCTCGATAAAGGCGAGGTCCTCCGGTGTTGGACTGTAGAGGTCCTTCAGCTCTTTATCACTCAGGTCGGAACGGATCCGTGGATACGCCGTCTCGTGGACTGCGGTCATATATCAAACTTTCTCGCAATCTCAAGGGCATCGTGTTTCTCGACACCGAGATAGGCTGACGTCGCCGTGATGCTGGTCTGGCCCAGGAGCTGACGGACCACTTCGACGTTATGGGTGTGCTGATACACCAGAGCCGCTTTGGTCCGCCGGAGAGAGTGCGTGCTGAACTTCTTGGGATCGAGCCTGGCGTACGTCGCCCATCGTTTGACCAGGCGACGGTAGTGATTGGGGGTAATCGGCCTGTCCTTGTTCTTCCGAACGCCCGTGAAAAGGTAATGCCAGGGCAACTTCCCGGAGACTGCAATCCACTGCTTGAGCACGTGCTGACTATACGGTAGCAGTGCCACGACGGTCCCCTTGCCGGTCTTCTTCTGCCTCATGGTGAACTGCTCAACGACCTTGCCGTCGTGGTCCGTAACATCGCCAACCTGAAGCGCCAAGAGATCGACCGCTCGCAACATAGTGTCAATCCCAACAGCAAACAGTGCCAGATCACGGAGGTTCCCTGCGTTCTCCATAATCCGTTTGATCGTTTGCACGTCACGCGGACGGAAAGGGGCCTTCTGACCGACCGATTTGCCCTTATTCCACGGCGATTTTGTAGGCATGATTTGATTTCTATTATGGTAAAAGCCAGCATTTTGGCGCGCAGTATAGCACGGTCATGGGGCTAGTCAATTGATTTCACAAGAATTTTGGATGGTACAGAAAAGCTTGCTTCCAGCGAAAGCAACCCTTTTTTGCAGGGCGGAAAGGGACGATTGAAGCGTCAGACATTGGCTATCGGAAATTTTGCACGAATGTTTGCCGATGGTCGCACAAGATTGTTCTCAACTATGGTGATTATACCGTCGGGATTCTCTATGTCACAGATGAGCGGTTCGTCTTTCGGGGGGATTTGTCAGCCATTCGGTTTGTGATTATTACCTGTTGGAAGGAGGTGAATCGAGCATGACAATCTTTTATGTCCGGGTCTACATTCCAAGTTACTACGAAATCCAGGCAGAGAATGCAGACGAGGCCAGACGCATTGCCGAGGAGCAATTCAGCACAGAGCACAGCAGTTGGATCACTCCTGAGAGTCAGGTGGTGGAGCTGATGGGAGAGGCTTGGCCTCTCCCCTGAGGCACAGGGACGCACAAAGGATTTTCATGCACGCACTATGGTGTACTTACAGCACAGCAAGATACAGATTCAAGACAGCCGGCATGTTGCCAGAGTGTTTCTCGATTTACTTCTTCTTGAGGACAAGATTGAACGGGAGAAGGAGCACTTCTATGTGTGTCATCTGGATATCCATAATCGGGTGAAACTCGTTGAGCTGGTGAGTATCGGCACGCTGAACAATGCGCTGGTGAGTCCCCGCGAGACCTTTCGACGAGCAGTGTGCCAGGGCGCAGCGAGTATTATTGTCGCGCATAATCACCCATCAGGAGAGGCTGATCCTTCAGATGAGGACATGAGAGTTACTAAAATACTTTTTGAGGCTGGACAGATCCTCGGTATTCAGATGCTCGATCACGTTATTTTCACCCCGACGCAGTTCTTCAGCTTTAAGGCCAATACGACGCAATCGATGCGCGAGAGGGAGAAGGGGGGTGATGCGTCTGAATCCCTTTGACGATATGGACGTGATATCAACCTATACGCTCAAGCAGGCCATTGCTGACGGGGTGCTGGTCGAGATTTTCAAGAACCGCTGGGCGCAGCTGTCCGGTGGCAAGCCCATTGTCGCAACGGCGCACCTCGCAACGGAGGTGAGTCTGGCAGGGCTGTTGGAGATCTGGAATGAGTACGTTGCGTGGCGCAAGCATACCGAACCATTCATCCCTGAGGAAGAGCGGCTATTTCACACGACGATGCATAGTCAAACGGTGTGGGTGATTGAGGACGGGGCGGCCTTCACCCTTCTGTATCCCGAGGACTACTAGTGCTTCTGCCCACTACTAAGCACTATATGTGCTTGGTAGGAGCAGGGACATTACCCTGAGAGAGGAGGTGACACATAGATATGACTAACTTTTTACCCAAAGACTATCAAGCGCCAGAGGTGCAGAGCAATTACATGACCCTTGAGGAGGGGGCAAACACCTTCCGTGTGCTCTCACCGGCGATCGTCGGCTACGAATGGTGGGTGGAAACGCAGGCCGAAGGCCGCCGACCCGTCAGGGTACGAACGCTTGATGAGATCCCGGACGAGGTGCGGGAGACGACCGACAGCCGGCAACGGGTGAAACACTTCTGGGCGTTTACCGTGTACAACTACAAAACCCAGACCATCCAGATTCTTGAGGTCAAGCAGAAAACCGTGATGCGGGCGATCGAGGCCTTCGTCAAGAATCCCAAGTGGGGCGATCCGCAGGGCTACGACCTTGTCATCGAAAAGGTGCGGACAGGCAGTCAGGAGCGGGATGTTGAGTACAACGTCATTCCTGAGCCGCCATCGACACTGGATGAGGGCATTGTGGAGCTGGCAAGACAGGTGCCTGTTCGCCTTGAGGCACTCTACGATGGGGAAGACCCGTTTGCAGAGTCGAAAGAGGACGCGGCGCCTAGTAAGCGGCAGACCAACGGCCGTGAACGGACTACACATCGGCGAGTGCGGGTGTATTCGTAATCTTCTTTGAAGCCTCAGTCATCTCAGGCTGGGGCTTCAGCTGAAGAGTAGGAAGTAGCGTATATCACATATGAAAACAGAGTATATCGAATTTCAGCTCACATTGGGAAACGGTGACACATGCAAAGTCCGGTATTGCGATCAATGGGGCGCGTCCCTGAATGGACGCCGGACAATACACTTTGAATTCCGGGATTGCCTGTCAGTCTCACAGACCAAATATAGAAGTGAATTCCGCGTAGTTGGAGAACATGAGCGTATAGACCCAATAGAAGCGGCAAAAGAGATTATTGAAAGTCTGACCGGCATTAAGTTTAGCGGAGAACATGTGCAGATGAAACTTATTTGACCTGCTCAGGGGGTTATAAAAACGCCCTTGTACGATGTTTGCAAAGCCACCGCCAGAATTTGTAGGGGGCTCCTGCATATTGGTGTCGCAGAAACAGCGATTTCCGGTGACCTCTTGAGTGCTGTAATTTCAATACGTTATACTTTTGGCTTTCGCAAAGATAACCCTAATGTTTTCAACAATTTAATTCAAAGCTGGCCGCATTTCTAACGGCATAAAATGCATATGTTATTGATTCTATTGGCTTTATGTTTACGAAAAACGAACGGGATAAGTCATTTAGCAGAGCCCTCGAAGTTTGAGGCGGAATAGCCACCAAGGGTGACCGCTATGCAGCCATTGCTGTGGTGCGAAGCTCCCTGCCTTTTCGCCTCAAATTTTGGAGTAGCTGCTATTTATTTTCAACAGCATACGCCTTCGCCGGGAATGGCTGGCGCAGAAACACCCTTATGCAACTGTGAAAGGGCGCGTGCTCGCCAATCGCGCCGTGACGTCCATTGACGAGGCGGTGGAGCAGGCCTGTCAGGCGATTTTGGCGATGAGTCGGCGTGAACGCCTCCGCAAGGCTGGTATCCTCTCAGGCCATTTCTGGCTCACGATGTAGAGTACTGTCAAAGAACTTTTTGGAACCTACTTCGTTGTCCGCGATCATCGGTCGCTGCAATGCTCGCAACCAGTTATTGCTTTAGCCCTACAACGCTGACTTTGGGCATATTTTCAGCCAAAATTCAGAGTGTAATTTCTGCAAGCGTATGATTTTCCTTATGTTATGCACAAGCCTTTGAAATACAAGGCCTTGCTAAGGCTTTGAGATTTAGGGAGTTAGAGCTATAAAAACTGTTAAAATACCTGACACAAAAACATTATATCCTGTTGAAATAAAACGACTTATAAAAAAATGTCGTTGTAGGGTTAGTACCCCTCAAAATTTCCCTTGACACTACTCCATGGGCTTTCTATTATGTATCCTATTCTAAATTATCTAAAGTGTATTATGCACTTGCAATCGTGAGTTCAGCCAAGGTTGTACGCACGGGAATAGTAAAGCAAGAGGGAGATAGATACACCTTTTGGTCTCTGTTGTCCTCAAAGAGACGTTTACGAACACTAAGATCGCTGGGGTATGGCTTCCACCTGTATTTCCAACCCAGTGATCAATACTCCAAAATGCATAACACGCTCTAGTATAGAATCATACAATGTCCAGCCGATTCAGCCCGAGCCGAATGATCAAACTGCATGCTGCATGTATACGCAGATAATCTCCTATTTGCAGGGGTGAAGGTCTGCATGCACTTTTTTATTGAGTCTCTGAATTCGAGAAAGGGTGACCGTCCCAGGGATGCCTACACAGGTGAGACAAAAGCCGTGGCGGTGACGATAGAGCTTCCGAGAGCCGCAATCGTCACCTCCAGCTAGCCAAGAAGTGTTGCTTCATGGCAAATCTGCGTAGACCGAATTGCCGGTGGACAGCACAAACGGATTGTCTTCCATAGGTAGAGACGTTTCGCCTACGCTTGTTTGTTGGACTCAGGAAAAGCGGCATGAGGCAAGAGTGGATAAGGAGGGATTATCCCTACAACGTCCGAGCATGGGTGAGGAAAGTATGACATGGAGTGGAAAGGCATTCTGTTGCAAAGTGGTGCGGTGCTTATAGCGGTGTTCTTAGGGATGAAGTTCTTTGGCCCGACGCCTACAGAATCCACTATACTTTTGCGAGAATCCTTCCAAGCTTCCATGTATGCCCTTGAGGGTCGTCTGGACAAAATTATCGATATGCTTTCGAAGCAGCGGCAACCTGAACCCCGTCAGTCGAACCGAGCAGCATCCAGCATCAATACTGAGGAAATCAATCGCAACTTGCGCACCATTTTGGCCACTCTGTCCCGATTGGAAACAAAAGATCATCCTATTCCACCCCCGCAATCTTCCCCAGACGGCAGACCCTTGGCTCGTGAGCCGGTGCCTCTCAAACCACCGCCGACTGTGCATCCTATAGACTGGATGCATGGGCTTTCTGAGGAAACACGTGATCAGGTCGACGAAATATTTCGAGAGCACGCGAGCATACTGAGGGGAAAAATGGCCGTGGCCTCAGAGGAGGGGCTCCCTCCTCTGGACAAATTGCAAACCATTATGGAAGAGACCAACCAAGAGGTGAAGAACAAACTGAAATCGATTTTGAATGAAGAAGAGTACCGCAACTTTTTGGACTCTTTACCTCAACCACCACCATTACCGCAACCGTAGCTGATAGGGGCCAGATGCGCATTGGGATACAGGTAGTTAACAATAGCACCAGTAAGGAGGCTCAGCATGTTAGTATCCAGGAAGTCAAACATAGGGTCTTTGGTACTTGTCTGCTGCTTTATATTATTATGTAATGGGATTCGGGAGGCACAGGCACAACCTTTCAGTGCTGCAAGCTCATTTATCTTGAATAGTAATACAGATTACGGCAATGCACTCAGTAATACAACAAACGCCTTTTATTCACGATCTCCATCGTATCTCTACAACGCTTACAACTATATGTATAGTGCATACAACAATGCATATTATGGGTATTACTATGGAACAACCGGATACAATTCATATGGCACAACAATAGGGTATTACTGCTCTCAGTATGCATACTATGATTATTTATATAAATCGTACGCTTATACAGATTTATATAACACCTATATCAGTAGCAACTACAATAACTACGCTTCTAGCATAATCTCTAATAATTATTATGGTGATTATTATAACGGCTACGCGGCATATTATTGCGGGCTGAGCAGTAATGGGGGTGCCAGGTAGCTGAATAAGGGGGATTTTTGCACAATCCCTCGAACCGGTTCATTAGCAGGATTGGGATTACGCAAAGATACGTGTTTATGTCCGATCCGGGTAGTCCTGGAGAACAGTAACGGATACCTCACGCAGCTTTCGGCAGAGGTAATGCCTCTTTTTCGTTCTCGGCTCGGGTCTCTGTATGTGTAGGGGCTTGTATTCTTCTATGAGGTTGGTCCTGGAGAGCCGGGGGTCAGCAGCCGTGCCAGCCGTTCGTCCATCTGGGTGGTCAGGACGGGATCGGTATGCACTGGCAGCCAGATATACTCCCGATAGCTCCAGACATGGTCGGTCAGACCGATGGCCATCGCTGGGGTCCGCGGCGTGCGCCCTTGCCGCAGGCTCTTGTGTGGCATCACAAAGTTGTAGAGACTGACCATGAGCCAGACCTTCCCTCGGTGGCGCGTGTGGCTCCAGGATAAACACCGGGTGCGGCGCCGCAGGGGCGCTACCAGACCACGCAGGGTGCCATACCAGCGTTCCATAAACGCGGTCTGGATCGTCTCCC
>JBMDXC010000185.1:0-2545 GCA_048594805.1 Candidatus Entotheonellaceae bacterium
AGAGAGGTGCTCGTCAGTTTGGTGTACGATCGCAAACTGCTCTTGCAGGAGTGTCGCCAGGCTTTCGACTGAGAAGACTGTGGGCTCGTCCGGAGTCGGGATTCCCCCAATGTCGACACTGAGGAACAGGAGCGCCTCTGCTTTGAGGATCCGGCCGATCTGCCACAGCGCCTTCTGAGGAACTGGCATGTGATCAAGGGCATTGCGACAGACCACCAGATCAGCGCACTCATCCAGCAATGGCAGCGCCTCGACGCCCATAGCTAAATGTACCGTGCGGCTGGTTCCCGCGACATCGTCGACGAGCATGCGGAGCTTTTGGTAGGTATAGAGCAGGGGGTCGACGGCGATCTTTACGGCTGCGGACCAGGCGGCCAGGTCACCAGTGCAGCCACAGCCGATACTCACAACGGTCTTATCCCTGAGCCACTGCTCGTCATGGCCACAGTAGCCCAGCACCTCGTTGAGCAGCAAGCGCGAATAGGCCAGGCGTTCCTCGTCGTATGAGCCACCGAATTGCGAGCGGCCGTATTTCTCGTGGTAAAGGAACCAGCCCACTTCATCCAAATAGCGAGGATCGGTCAAATCTGGGATAAACGACATGTGCACACCTCGTTGATAGACACTCCATCATCATGCACTGCAAACTCGGCTTGGCACCTGCGGACCCCTAGCGCAATTCCCTGGTCGTCTAGAGCGTTCCGCTTGCACAGTGTGCACTGGCGTATGGGAGGTCTCCAGGGAGCGGCAGTGAACGTATCATAACTCGTTATTTGTACCAGATTACCAGGAGTTCTTGCAATAGTACCCAGCTTGGTGTTATCCACTGCCACAGCACTGCCTTATACGAAACGGGAAAGTGTCCAGTATCTTATACCAGATGCGTGACGCGAGCGATGCGCCGGGCGTCTGGACGTCACTTCGCCGCAGCATCTCCCACCGTTTGTGGGGTGGGAGGCGGAACGCGCAGTGCTTCGATAGCTGGTGGCACAGGTGCAACAGGGACAGGGCGAGGTTGTCCTCCTCAACAGTATGATACTATACCTCAACAGTATGATACTATAATGGCACTACCACCCTACATGGCCCTGGGCATTTGTCGTTGACACCTGCTCCTGTCCCCCCTAGAATGGCACTGCTATCCCTGGGCTGTGGAGTAGTATCAGCCATCAAGCCATGGACACCACAGAGGAGCACACAATTATGACGAAGATCAAGCATATTGCCCTGACCACCCAGGACCCCGACAAGACAGCGGCTTTTTACAAAGAGGCTTTTGGGCTGAAAGAGATCCGGCGCAGCCCGAATGGTGCGGTGTTCCTCACAGATGGGTACATTAACCTGGCCATCTTGAACTGGAAGACCGAGAAAGATGCTGACGTGGGTCCCAATGGGCCCAATTACAGCGGCATTCACCATTTTGGCTTTGAGGTGGATGATTTGGCAGAGGCATCTGAGAAGCTCGAACAAGTCCATGGGCAACGCCTCACCCAGAAGGACGGACTCGACACTGCCATGGCCCCACGTGGCCCACGCAACTTTGAGATGAAGTGGGCTGGCCCTGATGGGGTGGTGCTCGATGTCTCCCATACTGGGTGGGACATCGGGTAATACACTGATGGTGCAAGGTGAGGGGGTTCCACGCTAGAGAGGGCACTCCCTCACTACAAGCTGCGCGTCAGAGGTCCTGGTGCGTGTGGCCAGCGAAAGTCCGGCTGAAGCCGGTACTACAGACCCTTCATCTTCAGCGAGATGAATTCCGCAAGGATCACATACCCGCCTACCAGAAGACTTCGAGCCGTGTCCTGGCTGGCAAGGTAGGGGCACAGCGCATCTTGCTCCTGCCATCCTGCGATGCTACAGTCTGCAAAAGGCATGGCTGCTTTCTGGGCTAGCCAGACGTCGTCGGAGATGCCCTGGCCTCAAGGGGTTATGCCTCACGGCGACTGACGATCTCGTCCCTCCTGCGCTTCGTGAGAAAGGACTGCTCCATGTTCGAGCCGCTCTTGCCGCTGAACTTTCTGCGCCGTGCCGCGCGTCTGTTTCCTGCGAAGACCGCTGTGGTCGATGGCGCGCGGCGCTATACCTATCATGAGCTGGAAGCGCGCGTGCACCGTCTGGCCAACGCTCTGCGGCACATGGGGGTGGCGCAGGGCGATAAGGTGGCGGTGCTGTCCCCTAACAGTCATCGCGTGTTGGAGGCATTCTTTGCCGTGCCCCAACTTGGCGCCGTGCTGGTACCACTCAACTTCCGCCTGACCACGTCAGAGTTCGCCTATATCCTCGAACATGCTGAAGTAAAAGTGCTCCTGGTGGACTGGGAATATGCCCACCAGCTCGCGCCTCTGGTGGACACGCTCAAGGGCATCAAACACTACGTCTTGTTGCGAGATAGCGAAGAGCCAACTACGTCCTTACCGGCACAGGACTATGAGACGGTCCTGGCCGCAGCGCCGCCGGAGTTTCCACGGCTGGTGGAAGTGGCCGAAACGGATATCGCTACGCTGAACTACACCAGTGGCACGACAGCGCGTCCCAAAGGGGT
>JBMDXC010000186.1:0-5984 GCA_048594805.1 Candidatus Entotheonellaceae bacterium
CTTGATAAAACGGTGTCCCCGGCAGCGGCAGGAGGTGTACCATCCCAATGACGATTTTTTTCTTGCCCAGATTCTCGAAGATACGCATCGTGCCGTGCTTCCTCTCCTCGCGTTTGCCATGGGACACGCCCATGGAGATAAGGAATCATAAAACTCAAGTTTGTTGGCTAAAAAGTCGATACGCTATAGCAGTATACGCGTCACAGGTCGTCAGCAGCAAAGGGTCATAACCATGCCGGAGCTATCACAAGGTGCATATCTTGCTTGGCGGCTCGCAGCCAGTGAGACAGCTCGCTCCATGCATTTATGTATTGAAAAAGAATTTGTCCTCATTGGGCTCTGTAACCTTGGCAGGTGGTTACGCTCGAAGGCACAAGGGGAGAACTCGCCTCTCAGGGGGCAGGCTCTGCAGGCAGTGAGCGCCGAAGCTCAGAGGGTCGAAGCGGCTCTGAAAGCATGTGCAGTAGCTCCTGACCTACTGTGTCATGCTGTACGCACTGCTGTAGGGAAGGGACCATACCAACGCAGTAGTGAGATTGTGCACCGTAGTACGGCGTGTAAAGCGTGTTTTCAACGTGCCGAGGCCATCGCCAAGTCGGCTAGAGCTACCGAGGTCCATTGTCTGCACCTGCTTGCTGCCATTCTGGAACAACCCGGAGCATTGATGACCCGTGTGTTCACTGAGGTCGGCGTGGATATCGAAGCGCTGCTCACGGCAGTGAAGGCTGCCTCCGTATTGCGCCATGACCGCCAAGCGCCCGGAGCAAGCGTGGCGCACAAGCCGTCTACCAGCCCAGGTCAGGAGGCACAACCCCAAGCGGCCCCAGAGATCCCGTATCTTGCCCAGTACGGGTATGACATCACGCAGGAGGCTCGGGAAGGGAAGATCGATCCCATTGTCGGACGGAAGGAAGAAACTCTAGCGCTGGTGCGTGCGCTCCACCAGAAAACGAAAAATATCCCGGTGCTGATTAGTGAACCAGGAGTGAGCCGTATGGCTGTGGTCAAAGGCCTCGCCCTACGCATCGCGCGCGGGGACGTGGTGGCCACCATCCGTGGCAAACGGATCGTGGAACTACACATGAGTGAACTGGCACGCGCAACACCATCGAGCAGCCAGCTTGTCCATGGTCTGCAACAGGCCATCGAGGAAGCAAGTCGCAACCCTGACATCATTCTGTTTATTGATGAGATGCACACCGTGGTAGGCACAGGGAGTACGGAAGCGCGCCTCGATATTGCCAGCCTGCTCAAACCGGCCCTGGGAAAGGGAACTTTGCGCTGTATTGGCGCAACGACTATTGAGAACTTTCGGCGCTATATGGAGTCAGATCCTTTCTTCGAACGGTATTGTCAGGCCATTATGGTCAATGAGCCGAGCCTCGTTGAAATGACGGAGATCCTGGCGCAAGTGCGTCCACGGTACGAGGAACATCATATGGTCACGATCACTCCAGAGGCCCTGGAGGCGACCGTCGAACTATGCGCCAAATATATGCCGGACAAGCGTTTCCCTGAAAAGGCCATAGACCTACTTGATCAGGCGTGCTCCCGGGCGCGCATTAGCCAGATTACCCAACTGGAGGCCCTGACCACGGCAGAAGCGGCGTATGAAGTCACACGTGAAACGATTGCGGAGGCGATGGCTCAGAAAACGAGCATCCCTGTGGCACGTTTGCTCGAACCGCCACGGGATAAACTGCAGCGCCTGGTGAGGGAGTTGCAGGTGCAAGTCCATGGCGGTATGGGCAATCGGGGTACACAATAAGGCGGCCGAGGGGTCGGTGTGCGCTGGAATGGGAGCGCACCGACACGCCTACAGCACTTCAGATGACATCGCGGGCCCGCAAGCCGGCGACCTCCTCGGCACTGAGCCCCAACTCGGCCAGGACTGCCTCAGTATCCTGCCCCCGCTCGGGAGGGGCCGTACGCAACGCATTGGCGTGTCGACTCAGTGTGAAAGGTTGACCTACAAGTTGGATAGGGCCAAGCACGGGGTGCTGGACCGTCTGTACCATACCCAGATGCTGCACCTGCGGATCGTTGAACACCTGATCGATGGTATAAATGGGCCCGCAGGGTACACCGGCCTTATTGAGGATGGCAATCAGCTCCTCACTGTAGTAGCGTTGGGTATACGTCTCAATGGCTGCGTTGAGCGCATCGCGATGTTGTGAGCGCACGGCGCCGTTCGCATAGCGCGGGTCACTTAAGAGCTCCTCCGCCTCGATAGCTTTACAGAACCGCTCCCAGATGGCCTGACCGGCAGAGGCAATATTGATATAGCTGTCCCTGGTCTTGAACACACCGGTGGGAATGCTCGTGGGATGATTATTGCCGGCTTGTGGCGGCACCTCGTGCTCCATGAGCCAACGCGTGGCCTGGAAATCCAACATAAAAATCTGCGCTTGCAGCAGTGAAGTCTTTACCCACTGCCCCTTCCCAGATACTTCTCGCTCCAGAAGGGCCGTGAGAATACCCATGGCACAGAACAGACCGGCACATAAGTCAGCAATGGGAATGCCAGCCCGTACCGGACCCTGCCCCGGGAGGCCCGTAATCGACATCAGCCCCCCCATACCCTGCGCAATCTGATCGAAGCCCGGGCGCTGCTGATAGGGACCGTCCTCGCCAAAGCCAGAGATACTGCCGTACACCAGACGGGGATTGACCTGACTGAGTGACTCGTAATCGACCCCCAGGCGGTATTTGACGTCCGGCCGGTAATTCTCCACGACAACGTCTGCTTTAGCCACGAGCCGTTTGAATAAAGCTACCCCTTCGGGTTCCCTGAGATTGAGGGTGATGCTGCGCTTGTTACGGTGCAGGTTCTGGAAATCCGACCCGTGACGTGGCCCACCCAGGGCGGCATTCCCTTCGAGGCTCTCAGGGAGTTCGACTTTGAGCACGTTGGCGCCCCAGTCGGCCAATTGGCGCACACAGGTCGGTCCGGCGCGCACACGGGTCAGGTCCAACACCGTAAAGCGTGCCAGAGGCAAAGATCGATCGTCCATGCTCATCATGCTCTCCATCAGAAAAAGATCGTGCTGTGTTCATCCCTCGCAAAGCGCAGGCTTGAGAGTGCAACTCATTGCACGCAACTTGGGGCCATTTGTCAAGCGCTCAGGTATCGGGTTGTGACTTGTCTGCTGCCACCCCTCGATGCATAATGGTGCTATCATCCATACCAGGGCAGGCTCTCGTCCGCAATCAAGGAGTGCACACGTGATGACCACCAAGGAGGCGCTAGTCCAGGCGCGTATCATTGTGTCGGCTGTCGAACGCGCGCTGGACCAAGCGATGACCCAGGCGCGCTACCTTACTCAGGGGGGCCATGGCATTGACGACCACCAAGTGCACTGTGAACGGCTCGCCTACCGAGCGACGGAGGTGCAGGCCGCCCAGGCACTGCTGCACTATGCCGAAATGCAAAGTCAGCACGGACAGGATGACGGCGTGACGGGACACATGGCCCTGGCCTATGCTGCCGAAGTGCACCAGTCATTCTTGGCGGAGGTCGGGGCACATCTGACGATGTATGGGATTGGCGATACAGATATCGCTGTCACGCTGGCTGCGGCTGATGTGCGGCAGGCAGCGCGGACGGGGGCGTCAGAAGCGCTGGTCTGCGGCATTGGGCAGGTTGTCCTCGACACCAATGGCGTGAATACCATCTGGCTAGGGGACGAAATGGTCGCCATGACGCGACAATCGGTCCGCGACTTCACACGGCAGGAAGTCGAATCCATTGCTGAGTGGGTGCACCGTCATGACGAACTCGCCCCTGACGATTTGATTACCAACATGGGAGAGTTAGGCTTCTTTGCCATGTCCATCCCGGAAGCTTACGGCGGCACAGGCATGGGTATGCTGGTGATGGTCATCACCACCGAAGAACTCTCACGCGGCTCACTTGGAGCTGCCGGTAGTCTCATTACCCGTCCGGAGATAGTCGCGCGAGCCCTGCTCGATGGTGGCACAGAAGCCCAGAAACAGCGGTGGTTACCGCGTATCGCCTCGGGCGAGTTGATGGTGGCGGTGTCCGTGACCGAGCCTGATACGGGCTCGGACGTCGCCGCCCTCACCTGCCGCGCTAAAGCGGCTGAGGTCGGCGGACAACGTGGCTACCTGATCAACGGCGCTAAAGCCTGGTGCACGTTTGCTGGGCGTGCTGATCTCATTGGTCTGCTGGCGCGTACCGATGCGGATGGCAGCCGGGGAGCCCGCGGCCTGTCGCTCTTTATCCTCGAAAAAGAGCGCTTTTACGGGCATGATTTCCTTATCCAGCAGCCCCACGGTGGGACCCTACGCGCCAGAGCCGATGCCACTCCTGGCTACCGAGGCATGCACTCCTTCACGATGCACTACGAGCAGTTTTTTCTGCCGGCTGATGGCCTCGTTGGCGAGGAGCAGGGACGCAATCGGGGATTTTATTTGCAGATGCGTGGCTTTGCGAATGGTCGGTTGCAAACCGGCGGCCGGGCGCTCGGCCTCAGTCAGGCGGCACTCGAAAAAACCGTAGCCTACGCCAAAACCCGCCGGCAGTTTGGACGCCCGATTGGCGAGTACCAACTCACGCAGTACAAACTCGGGCGTATGGCGATACGTCTGGCCGCAGCACGTCAGTTGACCTATGCTGCGGCGCGCGCCATGGACCAGGAGCCAGACACCGGCCTCGAAGCGGCGATGGCCAAGCTACTGGCCAGCGATGTGGCCGTGTGGCTCACCCAGGAAGGCCAGTTGCTGCACGGTGGCTGGGGGTACGCGGAAGACACCCCGATCTCGCGCTATGTCGTCGATGCCCAGGTACTGCCGATTTTTGAGGGTGTGCGACCTATTCTGGCCCTGAAAGTCATCGCCCGCCAGCTCTTAGGAAGCACTAACTAGACCTGGGTACCATAATATGACCTGGTGTTCTGCGCAATGGCTGCGTCCTCAAGGCCGGTGAGGATGAGGGGCCTCACGCCGGTTTCTTGCGCATCAGGCCGGCGCGGCGTACTCGCGCCACGAGTTCCTGCCGCTGGTTGATGGCCCGGTGCTCAAAAAACACCACCCCGGCGTCGGGCCGCGAGTGCGACTCGCGCTTGTCAATGATTTCCGTCTCCACATAAATGGTATCCCCGTGAAACACGGGCTTGGGGAAGTCAATTTTGTCAAACCCGAGATTGGCAATCGTCGTGCCCAGCGTCGTATCCGCCACTGACAGGCCTACCGCAATGCCCAGGGTGAGGAGACTATTCACCAGCCGCTGCCCGAATTCGGTCTGTTTGGCGAATTCCTCATCGAGGTGGAGCGGTTGGGGATTCATGGTCAAGGTTGTGAACAACACGTTATCCGTTTCGGTGATGGTCCGCCCTGGTTGATGTTTGAACACTTGGCCGACGCTAAACTCTTCAAAATACTTCCCGGCCATACCGCCTCGCTCCTCGTTAAAACAGGGTGGCCACCTCGCATGCGAAACCAGGTAAAAGTGGCGACGTGAGTGTGTCTGTAGGATGCAGCGTGGCCACCAGGTGGAGGGCAAGATCCTCACGTCGGTACATCTCGACCTGCTGGGTACGCCAATCAACGATCCAGTATTCCAGGACGCCACGACGCGAGTACAGTTTTAATTTGGCTTCGCGATCACGCCGCTCATTGGTTCCACCCGGGGACAGGACCTCGATGACCAGCTCTGGCGCAGCGTGGAGATGCCCGTCGGGCCCCAGCGCTGCAGTACGGCGCGTGTGGCTGATCCAGACCACATCTGGGGCAACATCATCGTCATCGGCAAAGATCACACCAGGTGCGAGATTTGCTTCACCAGCCCCAGTCTGCACACTCCAGGCTTCCAGTGCGGTGCAAATCTTCACGCATGCACGCTGATGATGCCAGTGAGGCTGTCTGGACATGTAGAGCTCTCCATCGATGATCTCATAGCGCTTGCCGTCGTCTGGGAGTACCTCAAGATCAGCCGATGTCCAACGTGGTGCGGTACGCATACA
>JBMDXC010000187.1:0-6475 GCA_048594805.1 Candidatus Entotheonellaceae bacterium
GTCTATGGCAAGTCAGGAATGCTCCAGGGCTTTTGGCTGGCCATTGACTCTCGCTGTGATCGAGGCTAGGATGCACAGCACATACACACGGCACATGAGGTCCCCGAGCGCCTCTCTGGCGCCACTGTGTGGGCGCAGGAAGCATAGCGACCTTCCCCCGGTGTTCGCCACCATGATATGGAGGATATGCCAATGCCTGTCGAGGCACCGTCCGCAGACACTCTCAAAGCCATCTATACGCGCATGTGGCGCATTCGCCTCTTCGAGGAGCAGGCGGAATACCAGTCC
This sequence comes from Candidatus Entotheonellaceae bacterium, assembly GCA_048594805.1. Taxonomy (GTDB): domain Bacteria; phylum Tectomicrobia; class Entotheonellia; order Entotheonellales; family Entotheonellaceae; genus SXND01. The sequence goes on from JBMDXC010000187.1 coordinate 289, forward strand.
AGCCAGGGCAAAGTCATGGGCGCCCTGCATACCTACATTGGTGAGGAAGCCGTGGCTGTGCCGGTCTGTGCGCACTTACAGGATACGGATTACATCACCAGCACACACCGTGGCCACGGCCATTGCATCGCCAAGGGCGCCGATATCAAACGCATGATGGCCGAGCTGTTTGGCCGCGCCACCGGCTACTGTAAGGGTAAGGGCGGCTCCATGCACATCGCCGACTTTACGGTCGGTATGCTGGGCGCCAACGGCATTGTGGCCGGGGGCTTTGGACTCGCCACTGGCGCCGGGTGGGCAGCGCAGTTGCGCAAGTCGGGCCAGGTGGCCGTCTGTTTCTTTGGCGATGGCGCCGCGAACCGGGGTCCGTTCCACGAAAACATCAACATTGGTGCGGTCTGGAAACTGCCCGTGGTGTATGTCTGTGAGAACAACCAGTACGCCCAGTGGACCCCGCAGAAGGACGTGACGCTGGTCACCGATATCGCCAACATGGCACCGGCCTACGGCATTCCTGGCGTGCAGGTCGACGGCATGGACGCCCTGGCTGTGTATGAGGCGGCTGGCGAGGCGATTGCGCGGGCGCGGCGGGGTGAGGGGCCAACCCTGCTGGAGTGCAAGACGTACCGCTTCCATGGACATAACTTCGGCGACCCGCAGATGTATCGGAGCCGCGAGGAAATTGCTGACTGGGCGGAGAAGCGTGATCCCATCAAGCGCCTGGCAGCGTATATGAAAGAGGCCGGCATTCTGACAGAGGCCGAGGATCAGGCGATTCAGCAGCAGGTCGCCGCGGAAATTCAGGAAGCGGTGCGTTTCGCGGAGAGCAGCCCATATCCCACGCCCGATGAGCTGCACAAGGACATTTATTCGTATGAGTATGCCTAGGAGGGGGGACGATTCATGCCAAAAATCAGCATGCGTGACGCCTTGCGTGACGCCCTACATGAAGAGATGGCGCGAGACGAGACGATTATCGTCCTCGGCGAGGATGTCATTGCCCACGGGGGGCCATATGCCGTAACGCGCGGCATTTATGAAAAATATCCCGAGCGCATCAGGCAGACCCCTATCTCCGAGGCCGGGATCGTGGGTACAGCCCTGGGGACAGCACTGTGCGGCATGCGGCCAGTGGCGGAAATCATGTATGTTGATTTCATCACCTGCGCCATGGACGAAGTGGTGAACCAGATGGCTAAGGTGCGCTATATGTTCGGTGGACAGACCGATGTGCCGGTGGTGCTGCGCCTGCCCTCGGGCACGGCGCGCCTCATTGCGGCACAGCATTCGCAGACCCTGGAAGCCTGGTTTATGCACGTCCCGGGCTTACAGGTAGTGGTGCCTTCAACGCCTTATGATGCCAAAGGGCTGATGAAGACCGCCCTGCGCGGCAGAGACCCGGTGATCTTCATTGAGTACAAACGGCTCTATACGAGCGAAGGCGAGGTACCCGAGGGCGACTATACCATTCCCTTTGGTCAGGCTGATATCAAGCGTCACGGCCAGGACGTCACTATTGTAGCGACAGGCCCCATGGTCGGTAAAGCCCTGGAGGCAGCGGAGATTCTGGCGCCAGAGGGTATTGATGTCGAGGTGGTTGATCCGCGCACGCTCGTGCCACTCGACAAGGAGACGATTTTTGCCTCTGTGCTCAAGACCAACCGGGTCATCGTCTCGGATGAAGAGGTCAAACGTGGCGGCGCCAGTGCTGAAATTGCCTCGCTCATCGCCGAGGAGTGCTTTGATGCTCTCGATGCACCGGTGAAACGCGTGGCCTCCGCCAATGTGCCCATGCCCTTTAGCCCCGAGTTAGAAAAGCTCGTGGTCCCCAAGGCCGAGCACCTAGTAGCGGCGGTGCGGGAACTCGTCGGGTAAAGGGAGAAGCGCCATGGCCATCACATTCGGTATGCCCAGTCTTGGGCATACCATGGAGAAAGGCAAGGTCATTGAATGGTTGAAACACGAGGGGGACCCGATTGCCAAGGGTGAACCCCTCGTGGTCATTGAAACCGATAAAGTGATTACCGAGGTGGAATCTCCAGCAGACGGGGTGGTGTTGCGCATTGTTGTGCCTTCTGAGGAGGAGCGTCCCATCGGGGCTCTGCTGGCTGTGTTGGGAGCACAGGGTGAACAGGTGAGTGAGGTGGAGTTGCAGCAGATGCTCGGGCCAGCGACCGTGCAAGCGCCGGCCGCGCCGGCACCAGTAGGAGCGTCGGCACCAATGGCAGCGCCCCGTGCGGATGCGGCCGCACGTGACGGTGGGGAACGGCTGAAAATTTCCCCAATTGCCCGCAAACTGGCTGACGAGCTGGGCCTGGATGCGAGTACGATTCAGGGCACGGGACCAGGCGGGAGGATTACCAAGGACGATGTTTTGCGAGTGGCAGAGGCTGCGAAGGCTTCTGCCCCAGCCGCCCCTGCAGCTGCAGCGGCGCCCACAGCCACTGTGCCGGCGCGGGGGCGCCTGGGTGTGAGCAGTACCATTCCCTTGCGCGGCATGCGGGGACGTGTGGCCGAGCGCATGTTCCAGAGCTGGAATATGATCCCGCGTGTCACTGAGGTGATACAGGTCGACATGAGTGCCACCGTGGCCTTTCGTGAGGCGATGCTGGGACAGTGGGAGCAGCAGTACGGCCTGCGTATTTCGCTGAACGATATGATCACCAAGGCGGTCGCCATGGCCTTACGGCGACAGCCACGGCTCAATGCTACACTAGTGGACCAGGCAGTCCGCTTGCACGACAGCGTCAACGTGGGTATTGCCGTGAACCTTGACGAAGGTCTGATTGTGCCGGTTATTTTTAACGCTGACCAGAAGGATCTGGGGCAAATCGCGCGGGAGGGGCGTGACCTGGCGGAGAAGGCGCGAGCTGGGCGCCTGCAGCTCGACGAGATCAGCGATGGGACGTTTACCATCACCAATCTGGGCACGACAGGCATTGAGCTGTTTACTCCTATTATCAATCCCCCGCAGGTAGCCATTCTGGGCGTGGGCATGGTGCAGCGTCGTCCTGTCGTCGTTGGAGATGCGTTGGCGATTCGCCCTGCGGTCTATCTCTCTCTGGTCTTCGATCACCGTGCCGTGGACGGCGTCCCAGCCGCAAACTTTTTGCAGGAGTTAAAACGCCTGCTGGAAAAGCCTCAGGACTACGCGCTCTCATGAGTATCTCCTGCCACTCCACCCTGCGACACCTGGCCTGCGTGTTCCCTCCCCCGCGATGGGGGAGGGTCAGGATGGAAGTGAAGCGCTGGCTTCTCGCCCTGTTCTTGCTGTGTTGCCTGTGCGTCTTCCCAGCGACTTCCTCAGCCCAGACCTGGCAAGAAAAAACCAGCACCCACTTCCGCGTCTTCTACCAGCAAAACTCTGCGTTTGCCGCAGCAGTGCTCAAATACGCCGAAGCCTATTACAATCAGATTCGTATTGATCTTGGCCTCACGCATGTGGTGCATCGTGACCAGGTCCCCTGGCTCTGGGACAAACGCTGTCAGATCTACCTGTATCCGAGCCGCCAGGCCTACCGACAGGCGACGGGCGCACCAACCTGGTCCAGCGGTTTTGTCAACTACCCGCGGCGCCTGGTCTACAGCCACCTGGAAGTGTCATCCTTCCTGGAGCAGACCTTGCCCCATGAACTGGCCCACATTATCTTTCGCGAATTTGTTGGTTTTGACAACTATCGTATCCCACGCTGGCTCGACGAAGGCGTAGCGCAATACGCCGAGATCAACCGACGCGCGGAGGCCTGGAACGTCATGCGGCACGGGCTGACACAGGGCGTCTACATTCCCCTGGACCAGATCAATGCCCTGCCTGTGGCGCACGCCTCAGGAGGTACGGCACACGTGTTCTACACTCAGGCCGCGACGCTCGTACACTTCTTCCTGGCTGCCTACGGCCCCAGACGTTTTATCGATTTCTGCAGTGATTTGCGGGACGGTTACAGTGTCGAGCGTGCCTTAAGTTTTGCCACAGGCGGCAGTATCGCGTCCCTCAATGCGCTTGAAGACGCCTGGCGCACGTTTCTCTTGAGCGATTTTTAACGAGTAACGGATAGGGATGAACGACGTCTCATGACCAGCACTACGAGGTTCTAGGGCATAGATTCTCGGGCATAGGTGGGTTCCCTCACACCTAGCCCCTAGCCCCTCACACCGCAACGGAGTCACACCATGCGATTCGGTTTATTTACGAGTACGACCGGCATCTCCTGGCCGCAATTGCAATCGCTGTGGCAGCACCTCGAAGCCACCGGTTGGGATGCTGCCTGTGTTACCGATCATTTCATGCCCAATACGCGCAATCCTGTGGACGATACGCTGGAGTGCTGGACCGCTCTGTCTGGTCTGGCGCTGTCCACCCACCGCCTGCGTATCGGTACCCTCGTCGTCGGCAATACCTATCGCCATCCCGCCGTTGTCGCGAAAATGGCCGCGACGGTGGACATCATGTCCGGCGGACGTCTCATCTGTGGTATAGGTGCGGCCTGGCAGCGCAATGAGCACATGGCCTATGGGATCCCTTACTACACCGTCGGGGAGCGTTTGAACCGACTTGAAGAAGCGTGCCAGGTGCTGCTCGGGCTCTGGACTCAACCCGCCACGACTTTCAACGGCAAGTATTATCAACTCACTGACGCCCCGCTGTTTCCCAAGCCGCAGCAGCAGCCGCACCCCGAACTGCTGATTGGCGGTGGTGGTGAAAAACGCACACTGCGTATTGCGGCCAAATACGCCGATCACTGGAATGTCTGGGGCGGTCCTGAGACCCTGCGCCACAAGGGTGAGGTGCTCGCCAGGCACTGTGACGCCGTTGGCCGTGATCCAGCCCAGATCACGCACTCCGCGAATATGCCCATGGTCATTACCGAGAACCCTGAAGACGGCGAACGCCTGGTGCGTGGCCTGATGCAACGCTTTGGACTCAGTGAGGAACGCTCTAGAGATACCGTGCTGGCCGGGAGTGTAGCGCAGCTCCAGGACAAGCTCGGTCGCCTCCAGGATGCGGGTGTCGATCAGCTCTACATTCCCACTTTCCTGCCGCCGTGGAACTTGGAGCAACTCGACCGTTTTATGACTGAGGTGGCGCCGGCCTTCCGATGAGGATGAGAGGTCTCCACAGGGGGATAGCGCGGAACTTCTGCTTCTGTGCTCCCTGGAACCCCAGGAATCCTGCCTTCGTAGCCTTCTGTAGGCCCATAGGGCGAAGATCCTGTCATAAATCGGGTTAAACGAGCATGGTCACTCCAGGACAGTCGACCTGTGAGGATACGACAATGCATATCATTTTGAACTGCCTGATCAATTTGCCCAATGATCAATCTCAAGACTGCTCATGCGCTCGGCCTGACCATCCCCCCAAGCCTCTTGTTCCAGGCGAACGAGGTGATTCGCTAGGCTGCTTTCAGGGGCACAGATAATGCCTGTTTTTACACGCCTACAAACTACGAGAAATTGAGCACTCACTAGTGCATAGATAGACCATTATAGTCTGTTCCTGTTAACTCTTTTGGCAAGAGTGTGTGAGACGATACACTGCTTATAAGTATCCCAGGTTTTCAGGGACGTGACTAACGTATCACGCGCGTGCACAACCGGAAGACGTCGTATGAGCCGGCAACTCGGAAAGACTCTCGCCGCAGCCTGTCGAGGCCATGCCGTTTCTGGTAGCTATTCCTGATAAATTCCTTACGCTTTGTCGTAAGACTTTTCTCAGTCAATACTTCGGACATTTTTTGAGTGAGAGGGGTGAACAAATGAGGCCACAAGCTGGTTAAATGTGGCGATCGCATCCCACTCCCCTTTAACCGGTGAATGGCTTATGACAATGGTCAAAAACATGCTGAGACAGATGCCCTGACTCGGTCAACCCCAGCGGAAGTTCCTGGCCACGTTGTTCGTCACGATCCTTGTGCTACGCGGTCGCGTCAACTTCCGCAACCTGGGTCGTTACTGCGACTATTCTGAACGTACCTTTGCACAGCAGTTTCGGGCGCCGTTTGACTGGCCCGACTTTCATCAGCGCGTGCGGATGACGGCGCTTGCCCCGCACTCGGAACTGATCTCGGCTCATGATGCGTCCTTCATCTCTAAGAGTGGTAAGCAGACGTGCGGTCTCGGGCACTTCTGCAACGGCTGTGCGAGTCGGGCCGCACACGGGCTGGAGATGTCCACACTCGCGGTGGTGGAT
>JBMDXC010000188.1:0-6146 GCA_048594805.1 Candidatus Entotheonellaceae bacterium
AATTGGCTGAGTGCGTGACTGTTGTACTTCAGGAGGAAGGCAAAGGAGCAACCTGGATGTTCGAGGACGCCTACGCTAAGCACAATCATTGGCGGAAAATCCTCTATCCAGAGGGCAACATCGAAAAGGCTGTAGAACAAGCGGCAACATGGGCTGAAGAGTGCATCAAGCAGTTCGCCAAGTATCAAATAGATCATCTCCCTTGGCTGCGCCGAAGCTATTAACATCTAACAAACCCTTGCAGCCGACTGCCTACAGCCTACGCTACGCTGCGGCTTCCGGCAGCGGCTAAAGGGCAGCGTTCGGCAACTGACTCGCCAGTTATTATGGAGCTGACACATGGAAGACAAACCCGCTCCTCTCAACGAAACATCCTGGTACTCCTCAGCATGGCTAATCGGCGAGGCAGCTCTGGCCTTCAAGGAACATTCTTTGGCGCTTTTCCCAATCCCGGCTGTCTCACCCCAGGTGATGGCTTTCACTCTTGCTCCACCCGAGCCATTAAGAACCCCAATGGGCGACCGCCTTTTTCGACAAAGGGTTGACATTTGTTGCCGTGCCAAACCGGTAGATCTCAAGGAACTCACTAAGCCCCCGCTCAACGCTTTGGCTGACCTCCTCACTTTTCATACTCTCCGGCCTGTGGCAATACAGCAAGGTCCGTTCACCACTGCCCCCCCAGGTGTCACTAAGAAGCTGTTTTAAAACCCTAACTGAGGTCAGGCTAGAGACTTGAGAAGGTGGTGCTCAAGGCGTCACACTCCTCCCTACGCACACAATTCAGGGGAGGAGCAGGACGATGAGCATCGTAGGGCACTATCCCACAGATGTGAACGATGCGCCATGGGAGGTTCTCCAGCTTCTACTGCCACCGCCCAAGTGGCACCCTGGGGGACCAGGACGGAAGCCCATGGACCTCCGCCGCGTCATTCATGGCATCTTCTACGTCAACAAAACAGGGTGCCAATGGCGCATGATGCCTACGGATATCGGCAATGGGCAGACGATCTATGGCTATTTTCGCCGCTGGCGGCAGACGGGTGTCTGGGGACGCGTCATGGACACACTGCGCCAGTGGGAACGGCAGAGCCAGGGGCGTCTCCCTGAACCCTCCGCGTGCTGTGCCGATAGTCAGAGTATCAAGACGGCGACCCAAGGGGAGGACGTTGGCTTTGATGGGCATAAGAAAATCAAAGGCCGCAAACGGCATCTCCTGGTAGATACCCTCGGGCTCATCGTGGCGGTGGTCGTCACCGCCGCCACTAGTGATGATCGGCAAGGGCTCGTGTGGCTCATGAAGCGGTATTGTGCCTCTGGCGTGCCCCGCCTCCGCAAAATCTGGGTCGATGGCGGCTATGACGCCCAGTGGCTGGGTGACTGGATACGCAGCTTGAAGCGGACGCACAAGGTCGATCTGGATGTGGTCGAGCATACGGGCAAGGGTTTTCAGGTCGTGCCGTACCGTTGGGTGGTCGAGCGGACCTTCGCGTGGTTACTCAATGATCGCCGGCATAGTCGCGACTACGAGGTGTTGACGGCGAGCAGTGAAGCTATGATTCAGATCAGTATGATTCGGCTCTTACTGAAAGGACTAGAATGAGTTTTAAAACAGCTTCTAAAGTCACCCTGTGCCTGTAGGCTGTAATGTCGACCATTGCTGACGCAGCTGATTGCATTGAGCTTGCGTCTGTCGAAGGGATCGGCTCTGCAAGCGGAACCGTTGGCGATGCGCAGCAAAGTGCTGCCTTTCTTGCGCCAGATCCTCCGGTGGGGTTTGACACACGGCATCGAGTACCTGGGCCTCTGTTGGGGGGTGCGGGAGGAGTTCCCACGCGTCTTGGCGTTGGAGCGTGCGCTGTGTGAGGCCCTTTTGGCCCGTGGTCCGCAGCAGGCGGCGCCCTGTATCGCGGAAGTGGCTTTCGAGTTCGTTGTTGGTCCGTGGCAGCCCCGGCATGTCATAGCAGTGAAACAGGCCGGGCCAAGAGCTCCGGCTGACCGTGTCGAGGTGACGGCTAAACGCATATAAGGTTGGCGTCACCTGGGGCCACTGCCGCACGGTGTCGAGATAGTTGCGCAGTTGTCCTGCGACGTGTGCCGCGCTCAGGGGTTGTGTGGGACAGGGTTCTAAGATGTACGCGATGTCGCGGAGCCATACGGCACCTTGTTGTAACTCCTGGGAGGTCTCAGCGAAGGGGGCCAAAGCCGCCTGGAGACCTTGATACAACTGGACCAGGCGCGGCTCATAGCGCTGTGCCAGCAGGTCGAGACTGCACCTGGCCACGTTTTGGAGGCGCTCGTAGGTCTCCAGGCCTGCCAGACGAAACGGCGGTCGGCCTTTGAGCGTGAGCAAGTAGCGGGTGTGGCGACAGAGGTGCGTGATGACCTCATCAGCTGTGGCCTGTGGCGCTGTGAGGGTGTCCCCAGGAGGTGGGCTTTGACAGGCGGGTGCCGTGGGCTTTGCGAGCGGACTGGGCAACAGGCCGGTGACCGTCAAGATGCCGCCGTGGCCGGGTGCCGTGCGGGATGCCTGACGGAGCAAGTCGCCGACCTGCTCGCACACGGTTTGGCGCAGCGCAACCTTGAAGGCGGTATCAGCCTCGGCGAGGGGTTCGGCCAGGTTGCGCAGATAATGCGCCTGACAAAACTGATGGCGACTGTGGGGCAAGACGGTGGCCACTGCTGGTACCAAGCCCGTTTGCTTGTCGGTGAGCACGGCCAGGATGGGCCACTCGAGGTGCTTCAGCGGTTCCAGAAAAGCTTCGAATGTAGGCTGATCCTGCTGGCAGAGCCAGCCACTACGCAACGTCACGCGGCTGGAGAGTTCGCGGATGAACCAAATTTGGGGCTCGCCCCCTTGAGGAGCCAAGCCGTCGAGAGCCACGATCAAGCCGCCTTGCTGCTTGGCGACCTGGGCCAGACGATCACGGTGCTGCCGCTGGTGACAGGCCAGGAGGGGCAAATAGACCTGTTGATAGAGATAACCTACGTGGGACTCCGAGATGCGGACCTGGGAGGCCAAGTCGGCATGCATCTCGCGGTACGTGGCGCGGGCCTCCTGCCGCCACCAGCCAATGCGCACGACGATGTCGTAGCCATAGGTGGAGCCGGCAGGCGCGAGGCGTTGCCCCTCGGCTGACAGCAGGCGCAGGTGCGAGCCGACACACGTGGCGTGCGGGCAGCGACCCGGTCGACTCGCCACCGAGAGGACGCGGTCGAGCATCTGCACGGTCTTATCCCACGCCAGATAGTTGCACATCACGAGCAGATCGCCACAATGAGGACAGGTCAGGATCTCAGGTTGATAAATTACACGTTTGTGGGCGTATAATGGCTTCGGGGTTCTCATGGGCACCTCCTGGCGAGCGTCTTGTCCACGCTGGCCGAGTTTGAGGATAGATTCTTTGCCCATGATAACCCTATTTCCTTCACAGGGTGACTTTTGCGCTACTGCCCATCAAGTGCTTCAACCTGCTGCAACACTTCTTCCAATGCAGGAAATTGTCGGCAGGATCTCTGCATGAACGAGATTGGGTCCAGAGCCTTGGGGGTGTTGTACGCTAGTGGACTCAATGCGGGGGGCTGCATGGGCGGTTAGCATAACGGTGGGGAGGGATCCCCCGGAGCGTATGCGCTCCTCCAATATCAGTATAGAGAGGAGAGGTGTAACAGAGTAACTCTGTAACCGTTACGCGTACACTGAGCACGATGGCTCGCATAAGCCACACAGCTGTATATTCCGATTTTCACGATGCTCGATAAACCTACTGTATGCCTCTCCATTGCGTCACGTAACCTCTTGTTGTATCAATCGCTTCCAATCATCATCCCGTATCAATATGCCCTGTTGAGGAGGCGAAAAGATGACACCGGCGTGGGCACAGCGGCAAGAGGCATTGTTGCGTGACTGCATCGTTTCTCCCGGCGTGTTCGAATCCATTGTTGACCGTCTGGGCGACTTCGTAGAGCCCTATCAACACGCGCTTGAGACCGAGGCTCGCAAACGCCATGTGCATCTCTATCTGGTAGGCCTCCTGTCCCACCTGGACCGCAAGAATGCTGAGAAGATCGCCGCCTTCGTCGATGTCGAGCGCTTGGTCATGCAAGAGTTTATCGGTACCGCGCCCTGGGATCATCGCCCGTTGCTCACGGTGTTGGTCAGACAAGTAGTCGAGCAGTTGGGGGAACCTGATGGCGTCATCGCCTTTGATCCCAGCAGCTTCCCGAAGCGAGGCAGGCATTCGGTGGGCGTGAAGCGCCAGTGGTGCAGCCACAGAGGCAAAGTTGATAACTGCCAGGTGGGCGTCTTCATGGGGTACGTCTCGCGCCACGACCATGCCTTACTCGACTTTCGCTTGTCCCTGCCCGAGGACTGGGCCCGGGATGCGCCACGGCGTACGGAGTGTCATGTCCCGCCGGAGGTGCGGGATCACACGCGGCACGAGCAGTGCCTGGAGATGCTCGACGCGTGGGGCGAGCAGGTGCCGCACGGCTGGGTGACGGGTGACGATGAGTTGGGGCGCCACACGCAGTTTCGTCACGAGCTGCGCGAGCGTGGCGAACGGTATGTGCTGGGGGTGCCCTGTAACACGACGATACGCGACCTGGAGGCGCCGTTGCCGACGTATCAAGGCGTGGGCGTCGACCGAAAGCCCCCTGGCAAGCGGTGCGTGCGTGGCGTCAAGTATGCGATGCAAATGGATGGGCACACGTGAGCGTGCGCGACGGTGAGAAAGGCCCGATTGAGATCGAGATGCTCACCCGACGCGTGCAGACGCGGCTGGAACGCAAACGGACAGGGCCCGAGGAATGGCTGGTGGTCACCCGTCGTCCGCTCGCGGACGACAGCACGTGGGAGCCGCAGGCATCGCGGGATGCCTGCGATCAGGACACCCACTATCGCTACCGGTATTATCCCACCCCGCCGTGTGGGGCCAAGGCTGAGCGAGAGGAGCTGTCGCTGGTGGAACTCGCTCGGGTCATCAAAGCCGGGCTCTGCATTGAAGCCAGTTTCCAAAGAGGCAAGGGTGAAGCAGGCATGGACGCGTACCAGGTGCGCACGGTGCGCCGTGAAAGCACGGTAGAGGAATGTGGAAACACCATCGGATATACAGGTATCCGATGAGCCCTTGGAGATCAGCTCTCCTGGCCACCTCGGATGGTGAGCAGCATGCTCCTGAAAGGCGACTTGAGGGGGAAGCAAGCCTCCAAGACGAGTTCGCTTGGCTAAGGAATGCCATGGTGATTCACAAGAAGCGTGCATAGCCCTACGGGGAACCTGGACCCTGACATACCTTGCTTGCTATGTCAGCCAACTTAACTGAAACCAGGCTGGACAAGACTGGAAGTAAGACCAACTGTATGTACAGGTGCGGCATGCACGGAGGGACACAGGTAAACCTGCACTACCCTGTGTAACAGTTGGGAAGCCACAAAGCGTGGAAGGAGCATTCGGCAACACGCCACCTACAGCATTCTGCTTGAGTCCTCTATCGTGAACACGGGAGAGCCTGCCAGGGATATCAAGGAGGGTGGAGAGTAGGCATGGGGAGACCCAGACGAAACTCCAAGGCCCAACAGGCAGTCAAATAGGGCATAGTAGTCCGAGTGCGGGAAAGCCGCGCACATGGCGAAGGCCCTGAGGGAGAGGGTCGGGAAACAGTACACAGGTACCCAGCGAACGCGCAAAGCTGTCCATGGGGAATGCACCGTGGAGCTGGCGAAATGGACCTTTCCCATAATATCCCTCTGTCGTGAGCCGTATGAGGCGAAAGTCTCACGTACGGGTCTAACGGGGGGATTGGGGAGACGTGCCGTATGGTAACGCGCCCTGATCCTACCCACTTGGCTCGGCGGGCATCATCACATGGCATTGACCCTGATTGCGGTCTGGTTGTTGGTTAATGAAACCCACCGCGGACAGCAGCTGACGCCGGCCTTGACCCTCCCACAAGTGCGCTACGGGTTGTGCCTGCTGCTCCTGGAGGGGTTCTGCGCGCTCAGCATCGCCGCTATCTGTCGCCATGTCCAGCGCCAATTAATGCGCAACGAGTTGGCCCGATTCTACCATCATCGCACCTGTAACTGCTTACCACCAAAGAAGTTGCGTCGAGACATACAGTAGGTATAGCCACTTACAAATTAAATTG
>JBMDXC010000189.1:0-11666 GCA_048594805.1 Candidatus Entotheonellaceae bacterium
ACAGTAGACTCTGTGGACTTCAAAGCTTAAGGAGCCACTGGGGCTCCGCCAGCGTGAGCTGGCTGCACACACTGACCCCAGCTCACAGCTCTACCACTGCACGCCGGCCCTTGTGCTGCATATCCTGCGGGACTGCCAAGAGGATTTCCTCCCGCAGCGCCTCCAGCAGCCGTTTTTTCACACAGGTACGGTGCGTCGCCAGACTCACTTCCCGCACTGGCACAGGGGCTTTGAAGTGCCGCACCATCTTCCGCTGCTGAGGGCTCAAGTCCTGGAGCGCCAGTGCCGGGAGAATGGTGATGCCATTCTTGGTCTCGACCATCTTCTTGAGCGTTTCGATGCTGCCGGCTTCGTAGTGGAAATTGTTGTCTTCCTGCATCTGCGTCTTCAGCGCACACAAGTGCATGATTTGCGAGCGCATGCAGGGCCCCTCCTGCAGGAGCCACAGGTGCCGAACGTCAATGTCGTCCGCCAGCACGTAGCGCTTCCTGTACACTTCTTCGGCCGGGGAGGCATACACGACGAACTCCTCATAAAACAGCGGCTGCTCGCACATCCCCGGCTCGTCGAGCGGGGTGACCAGGAGCCCGGCGTCCAACAGGTGCTTTTTCAGGCGGTCGACAATGGTTTCCGTAGGTAGCTCGGTGACGTTCAGCCGTATGCCCGGATATTTCTGCAGGAAACTGTTGAGAAACAGTGGCAGGAGGTACGGTGCGACGGTAGGGATGATACCCAGCCTGAGTTGCCCGATCATTTCCCCCTTGCGCTCGCGGACCAGCTCCCCGAGCCGCTCCACCTCCTGCAGAATCACGCGTGCCTGCTGGAGAATCTCCACCCCTTCGGTAGTCGGTACCACCGGCACCTTGCGACGGTCAAAGAGCTGCACCTCCAGCTCGGCCTCGAGCTTCTGGATCTGCATACTGAGGGTGGGCTGAGTGACCGAGCACTTCGCCGCCGCCGTGGCAAAGTGCCGCCACGTATCCACGGCCACAATGTATTCGAGCTGTACAAGCGTCATGGTCAAGACACAAGTTTGATATAGATAGCCTCTATGTCATCATAAACATTATCGATTTGATTGATAAAGAGGCAACCGATACATTTACTACAACCCGACGCCAGCATACGTCAGGTGTCACATGACAATAACGCCTTGTAACATAAAGGGATGGGCTATGCAAGAGCCCACACGCAAACTAACCACGGCCTCAGGCCGTCCCTACGTTGAGAACGACAATACCATGACTATTGGCCGGCGTGGCCCCGTTCTGCTGCAGGACTACATCCTGCACGAGAAAATGGCCCACTTCAACCGCGAACGCATTCCGGAGCGCGTCGTGCACGCCAAGGGCGCCGGCGCCTATGGCACGTTTACGGTCACATATGATATCACGTCCCACACCCGGGCCAAGCTGTTCAACGAGATCGGCAAGCAGACGCGGGTGTTCGTGCGCTTCTCCACGGTGGGAGGTGAAAAAGGCAGCGCCGACACCGAGCGCGACCCGCGTACCAACTGCAAGAGCCCGACCATGATATGGGACTTCTGGTCGCTCAATCCTGAAAGCCTGCACCAGGTGCTCATCCTCATGAGTGACCGAGGCACGCCATACAGCTATCGTCACATGGACGGCTTTGGCAGCCATACGTTTTCGCTCCTCAACACCAGACAGGAGCGCGTCTGGGTGAAATTCCACTTCAAGACGCTCCAGGGGATCAAGAACTTCTCGCATGACGAGGCCCTCGCCATGCGCGGTACGGATCCTGACTGGGCGCAGCGTGACCTGGTGGAGGCCATCGATCGAGGCGACTATCCCAGGTGGGCGCTGAAGATCCAGATCATGACCGAGGCGCAGGCACGGAGTTTCCGCTGGAATCCCTTTGATCTCACGAAGATCTGGCCACACGGCGAGTTCCCACTCGTCGACGTGGGCATCATGGATCTCAACGCCATCCCGGCCAATTACTTCGCCGACGTGGAGCAGGCTGCATTTGCTCCGGCGCATATAGTCGACGGGATCGGCTACTCGCCAGACAAGATGCTGCAGGGACGCCTGCTGTCGTACCCCGACGCGCACCGCTATCGCCTGGGCGTCAACTACGAGCAGCTGCCGGTCAACCGCTGTCCCTTTGCCGTGGCCAATTACCAGCGTGACGGCTTCATGCGGGTCGATGGCAATGGTGGCAGTAGCCCGAATTATTGGCCGAATAGCTTTGACGATATTGCTATCGACCAGAGCGACCAAGAGCCCCCACTTTCCCTGGAGGCTACGGTAGCTGACTGGTACGACCGCAACGCGCCTGGCGACGACGACCATTACACGCAGCCCGGAAATCTCTTCCGCCACGTGCTGATTGACTCCGAGCGGCAGCACCTTATCCACAATATCGTCGCCTCAATGCAGGGCATCACTGGCCCTAAACGCGATGAAATTATCGCGCGCCAGCTCTGCCACTTCTGCCGTGCCGATATACAGCTCGGCCTGGGTGTCGCAGCCGGCCTGGGTGTTGAGATAGACATGCTCGTGCCCCAAGAGAGAGTCTCCGTCTAACACGCCGTAGGGGAGTGTGCCGCACACAGCAACTGCGCTACCGGCAAAGCCTAGGCTTTGCCGGTAGTACCCTATCTGGTATGTTGTGGGGGCCGGCATGCGCTGATAGACTCCTCCCAGCAAGAGAGCGTTATCTGCCGAAGGACAAGGACCATGATCGACCCGGCCTGGGATGATGCAAAGTAACCGCGACAACGGGCCATCTTCCCTCATCTTTAGCGAAGGTATTGCATGAGCGAAACTTTTCGTGTCACATTTCTCGGTACGTCGGCTGCCGTCCCGACCACGAGACGGAATGTATCTGCGACGCTGGTGGCCTACCAGGATCTCAAATGGCTCATCGATTGCGGTGAAGGCACGCAGCGTCAGATCATGCGGGCCAATATCGGCTTCAAAAACCTCTCACGTATTGTCCTCAGCCATGAACATCTCGACCACATCCTGGGAATGGGTGGGCTCCTGGCAACCCTGAACATGCTCCAACCCGTGGAGCATGTGGTGGTGTATGGGAACCCCACGGTGCTCGAACGGGTGCGCCAGATGACGAGCTACATTGGCCGTACAGCGCAGTACGATTTGCAACTCCAGGTGCTGCAGGAGGGTCTGGTGTTTACCCATCGCCAGCTTGCATGCTACGCTTTTCCGACGCGGCACCGCATCAAGCAGTCGTATGGGTTTGTATTTCAGGAAAAACCGCGGCGGCGGTTTTTACCCGACGCGGCAACGCGCCTGGGTATTCCTCATGGTCCGGAACGCCGCCGCCTTCTCGCGGGAGAAAGCCTGCAGAGTCCCAGTGGACAGCTCGTCCACCCCGATGACGTGCTTGGCCCTGAAGAACCTGGCAAAAAGCTCGTGTACATCAGCGATACGATGTATTTCCCCGAACTCAGCAGTGTGGCGCAGGGTGCCGATTGTCTGATTAGTGAAGCCACGTTTCTACACGCTGATGCTGCCCTCGCCTCTGAAGCAGGTCATATGACCGCAGCGCAGGCGGCTATGGTGGCACGGGATGCCAGCGTGGCCAGGCTCTATCTCAACCACGTATCGCAGCGCTATGCTCAGAGTGAACACTTGCTCCTGGAAGAAGCCCGACAGATTTTCGCCAATACGCATCTGGCTAATGACCTGGACACCATTGGTATTTAGGAGACGCAGGGTACTGGGGCCACTTCTTGCATCTTTTTCCAGGTAGGATAAAACGACTCGAGCCAGCGGTTACCGACTTGCGGCACGAAGTTGAGGGCCTTGACCCGTATCCAGCCATCAAATAATTCCAAAACTGAGAGCGCGCCATTATCCAGGTCAAGACGACGATACTCGTTAAAAGGCATGCCAAGATAATGCGCCAGGGCTGTACGAATCACATCCCCATGCGAGACCACTGTCACGATGGCTTGCGGATGCGCGTTCCGCACCCACTCAATGACCCGTATGCCCCGCTGCTGCACCTCAAGCAAACTTTCACCATTGGGAAAAGTCGCGTTAATCGGATCATGAAATACCTGGTGCGCTACGGGATGGGTGCGCATTTCGTTGAACGTTTTACCTTCCCAATCTCCATAGCCTACCTCACGCAGATCTGGGATTTCCTCGATAGATTTTTGTAAACGTTCAGCCAGGAACTCTGCCGTCTGGCGCGCCCGGACCAACGGACTGGAGAAAATATGGCTAACTCCAAGAGGAGCAAGGGCTTCGGCGACCAGGCGCGCCTGCTCTTGCCCTCGTGCATTGAGGGGCACAGGGCCCTGGCCGGAAATCCTGCCGCTGACATTCTCGTCCGTCTGTCCGTGTCGTACCAATATCACCAATGCCATGCAGCTTCCTTTCTTTGGTCACAGAGACTCGGCGGCATTTCCTGATTGAGAATCTGCCAATAATACCATACTATAGCGACGACTCGACTCTTCATCCGAGGCAGCACAAAGCGTCGCATATATCAGCGGAGCGCCCACGGAGGCATGCAGATCGATGACAACTCCTTTGCCCTCCCCGATGCCTGCAGCACCTCGGAAACACACTCTCATGCTGCTCCTGTATGTGTTGACACTCTCAGCCTGTGCCCTGCGTACTGCCTCTCCCCCGTCTGGTACTACGATCTTATCTACCGCACGTGGGGCCCAGCTGCAGGGCACTGTGGTGAAGCTCTCGACACAGAGCCCCCTTTCCTTTGAGGCCTTCGTGAAAGTTGTGAAGCAAGCGCAGGTGGTGGCAGTCGGTGAGGAGCACGATCATCCCGACATTCAGGCGTTCGAGTTGCGTCTGCTCCAGGCTCTGGTGCAACACCGTCCCCGACGTGTAGCCTTGGCAATGGAATTTCTCGAGCGCGATATGCAGTCAGCCGTCGATGCGTACCTGTCAGGCAACAGCGATGCCGCCACATTCCAGACACAAATCAAGGCGACCCCAGACTTCATCCAATATTACTTCCCCTTGGTGCAGTATGCCCGCCAGGCAGGCGTGCGAGTATTGGCGCTGAACGTTCCTCGATACCTGGCACGCCGAGTCACTCGTGAAGGGCTCCAGGCGGTCGCGAAAAGCTTGCTCCCCCCTGAGCATGCCTATCTGGCTGCGACTTTTTTCCCTATTACGCCGCAGTACCGCACGTATTTCCTGCAGGCAGTTGCCGCTGCTCATCCCCTCTCAGAAGAGCAACGCGACCGTTTTGTCGAGGCAGCACATCTGAAGGATGATACGATGGCAGAGTCGCTCGCGGTATTTCTGGAGCGCGCGGCAGATATGACCGTCCTGGCCATCGCTGGACGTTTCCACTTTGATTACGGCCTGGCCATTCCGGCCTTGCTGCGACAGCGTCGACCACACGTCACGATGCAGCGCGTGACCACCACGGCTGTCGCCGCTGATGATATTGTTGACCTACAAGACTTGGCGCGGGAGCCCCTGGCGGACTATGTATGGTTTGCCCCGCCTCGCCCAGAGACCAAGGCGGAGAACTGAGGCATCAGGGCTGCGACCGGCTCACGGAGATACCAGGGCTCGGTCAATCTGAGCCCTGATGACAGGATTTATGCGAGACTCTGCAGGGTCTCGCGGAGCTTATCAAAATTGGGCAGGTTCCCGGCGTTGTCAAGGACTTCGGCATACCGGACTTTGCCGGTTTTGTCGATCACGAACGCGGCACGTTTGGCAACACCCTGGAATCCCATGAAGTTGTCATAGTACGCGCCGTAGGCCTTGCACACCTCACGGTTGAAATCGCTGAGCAGCGTAAAAGGCAAATTCTCTTTGTCCTTCCACTGCTTCTGCGCAAATGGGCTGTCCACACTGATAGCCAAGACCTCAGCATTGAGATTGGCATAGTTACTAAGGTTGTCCCGCATTGAACACAGTTCTTTAGTACAAACTCCACTAAAAGCAAAAGGCACAAAGAGCAACACGGCGTTCTTCTGGCCACGCAGACTACTCAGCGTGACATCCTGCCTCTCTGTATTTTTCAACGTGAAGTCCGGAGCCTCTTGGCCGGCCTGAACACTCATAGCAGTTCTCCCTAGGAAAGACGGCCATCTCACTTGTGACAGGATCGCATGCGGGGAATGTATCGGCTTTTTGACCCCACGTCAACAGCCGTCCAGCCCGGTAGTCCCCAAAACTCCAGGTGCCGTACCGTACTCTTACGCCTGACGAACTTCGCGCTGCAGCATATCCAGGGCGAGAATGGTGATGACGCCTGATTCGACCCGTATACAACCAGCCTGTTGAAACTCGCGCAAAGTCCGAGCCATGGTTTCTCGCGTCATACCGGCCAGCTCAGCGAGCTCCTGCTGGGTGAGACGCATGTCAATCACCCTCCCCTGGTCAGTCTCGTGGCTGCGCTCTTTAGCCAGGTTCAGCAACGTGCGCGCCACTTTGCCATAGACATCGAAAAAGGCCAGGCTATGGATGAGCTGATTGGCCTTGCGGAGGCGCTGACTGAGCACCGTCGTCATTTTGAGCAAAATTTTTGGGGACTTCTCAATGATGTGGAGAAAATGGTCACGGGAGACCGTGAGAACTTCACTGGGTTCCTGGGTCGTCACGGTCGCCGACCGTGGCTCCCCGTCGAGGAGCGACATATCACCGAAGAAATCTGTCGGGTACAGTATACGCAGAATCATCTCATAGCCATCGCGATCTTCAATGGTGACTTTGACCAGTCCACTTTTCAAGATGTAGAGCGCATTGCCTGGATCATCGACATGCACGATCGTAGTGTGCTTTTTATAATGCTGTTCACGTACTACAGCAGCAATTTGCTGGAGCTCTTCATCATCCAGTTCAGAGAACAGGGGGACTTTCTTGAGAAAATCAACATACGTCATCATGCCTGCACCTCCCACCCCTGAGGCATACCACAGCTTTTCCTTGCCATCAGACACACTCTATAGGGGATTTGCATCATATAGGAGCATCAGTGAGGCGTCAACTCTTCCATGCATGATGGAGAGACATGCTATTCTGCGGCTAATGCCTCATGCAAAAGCTGGATGAGTTCCTGCGGCTCGAACATATATTCTGTAGCACAAAATTCACAGCGTACCTGCTCCCTCCGCTGCTCGGCGACTATCTGGCGCAGGGCCTCTGCTCCCAAGGCCACGAGCGCCTGGCTCACCCGTTCGCGCGAGCACTGACAGGCCCACATCGGGGTCATATGACGGAGCACATGTATGGGTAGTCCACCGAGCGCGTGCTCGAGCATTTCTTGCGGCGTATACCCGTCACGCACCATGGTGGTCACGGCTGGTACCACTGCCAGTGCCCGCTCAATATGGGCGATGAGGTCTTCAGGCAGGCTCGCGTGAAACTGCACCAGGAAACCTCCTGCGGCTGTGACCATCTGATCCGCACTCACAAACACGCCAAGCGAGACGGCACTGGGAATCTGTTCTGACCGTACAAAATAGTTCGCCAGATCCTCAGCAATTTCTCCTGACACGAGAGGAACAGCCCCGCTATAGGGCTCACCCAGGCCTGTATCCTTCATGACATGGAGCACGCCTTTCCCTACAGCCCCTCCCACATCGAGTTTGCCATAGCGCGAGGGGAGATTGACCACCGGCTGCCCCGCATAACCACGGACGTAGCCCGCACCATCCGCTTCCACATGGATTTTCTGTATGGGTCCCTTGCACACTATCTGGAGGGCAATACGGTGCTCCGGCTCTTTGCACAGGCACCCCATCAAAGCCCCGCCTGTCAGCAGGCGTCCTAAGGCCGCCGCGGCGGTGGGGCAGACACCATGCACACGCTGCGCCTGCTCCACGACGCTGGTGGTCACTGCTGCAACCCCGTAAATATCTTCTCCTGCAACGACAGCACTAATCATGGTATCTAACATGTATGTCCTCATTGCACGGCTCGTGTCGTTCTCGACAGTACTGCTTGACAAAGGTCACCGCGGTCAGTACAACAGACTATATCTGGACACCGTCTCCAGTATTGTATCAAGGAGTGTCTCTCCAGGAGAAGAGCTGTCATGCCGACAATGTCACCCTTGTGTATTCACGCCGATATTCCAGCCATTGTCTTTGACGTGCCTGCTGGTACAGCTCTCCTTACTGTACCACACCCGGCGCCACCGCTTGCCGACCCAACGCGTGCCATTGCCCAAGCCCTCCTGACGCCGCGCGGGACACGGCCGTTGGCCCAGGTGGTCGCCGACGCCAGCCCTGAGAAAACGCCGGCATACAAAACTGCGGTGATTGTAGTCTCTGACATGACCCGCCCCGATGTGCCCTACACAGGCCCGGCGAGTATTCTGCACCCGGTATTGCACACACTCGAAGCACAGGGTCTCTTACCAGAACATATGACCATTCTCGTGGCTACTGGCACCCATCGCGCCAGCACCCAGGCTGAAAAAATCACGATGTTTGGCGCTGATGTGGTGCACAGGTATGCGATTGTGGATCACTCGGCCACTGATACCACAGCGTTACGTTGGGTGGCACGCACGGCACAGGGGACCGACGTCTATATTAATACACATTATCTCGATGCCGACGTCAAAATTCTCACGGGTGAGATTAAGCCGCACTTCATGGCGGGCTTTTCGGGGGGCCGCAAGGCTATCTGCCCAGGCTTGGCGAACCTGGAAACGCTGCAAAAATTTCACAGTCCGCAGTTCCTCGAACATCCCTGTGCCACGAACCTGAGCCTGGAAGGCAATCCCTGCCACCAGGAAGCGACGGAGGTGGCTGAGCGCGTGGGAGCTGACTTTCTGATTAACGTCACCATGAACGAAGAGAAACAGCTCACCGGCGTGTATGCGGGCCATTGGCGTCAGGCATTTGAGGCCGCCACTGCTTTCCTGGCGGAGGCGGTGACTGTCCCGGTGTCAGAACCGTACGAAGTGCTGATCACCATTGACTCAACGATCAATCATTACCAGGCAGCCAAGGCCGCTATTGGGGCTTTGCCGATCCTGGTGCCTGGTGGGACGTTGATCCAGATTGCCAACAGTAGTGACGGCATTGGAGCCCCGGAATATGTTCACGAATTAGAACTCTTACAGAGTCTGCCAGGCCCGCGCGACTACATCAGCGCCTTATTTCAGCGTCCAGTCGTGCAGAAGGACCAATGGGAAGTCGAAATGTGGTGCAGGGTGCTGGAGCAGGTGAGAGGGCCAGCAGGCCTGATCTACTGTACGACCGGTATCCCCCCTGCCGACTTAGAGAAACTCCCGCTCACTTCTGGATATACTTATACAGGGGAGAGCCGTCTCGACCTTATGGTGCAGCGTGCCATCCAGCGTACCCTGGCCGCCTGGCAGCCGCGTCTTGGCCGTATGCCGCGGCTCGGGGTCATCCGTGATGGGGCGCATGCTATTCCTCGAATCATAGGAGCCAGTACGACTGTATGATGCAAGGGTTCCCAATTATCAAGTACCCTCCTCCAGAAGCGCAGGCCCCCATTCTCGTGAGTATCCCACATTACGGGACGCAACCGCTGCCCCATATCACGGCCGCGGACTACACGGAGCCCTGGTTTGAGACGTTTGCGTATGGATTTGCTGATACATTCGTGGGTGATCTGTACGCTGACTTGCATGAACATGGCGCCACTGTCCTGGCCACTCCCTTTTCGCGCATCTTTGTGGATGTAAATCGCCGCCGCACTGACTTCGAACACGTCGATGGTCTGGTGCGTTCACGACGTGGGGTGGTGCGCACCCATACGATGCGCGATGTGCCCATTTTTTCGCGTACCCTCAGCCCTGCTGAACTTGAGGAACGGCTCCAGACGTTCTATGATCCTTACTATGCGACCATCCAACAGTTGCTGGGGCACTTACAGGCAGCCTACGGTTATGCCCTATTGCTTGACAGCCATACCGGCAGTCCACGACGTATGCTTGATTACCAGGTCATTCTGGGCACGAGTCATGGAGCCACGAGCCATGCTATCTTGTCTGAGACGATTGCCGCCATCTTCACGGCTCACGGCTTTGAGGTCCATCACAACATTAGTGGCTATGCTGGAGGGAACATCGTGCGGACGTATGGGCGGCCTGAAATCCACGGCATCCACGCAATCCAAATTGAAATTAATGCCGCCCTGTTAATGACGACCTCGCGCCAGGAATTTATTTCCCAGATCTCGCGTGGCGAGAGCCCGGCCAAGGCTGAAGACAATATTGCTCGCCTCCGAACCTGCCTGCGCGAGGTCATGACCGCCCTGCCTGCCGTTCTGGCAGAGATACACAACTAGCTACCAGAGAATGCCACGCCTGGAGCCTCGGGGGTGCCAGGGGCTTCCTGTACCGCTGGCCCTTCCTCCTCAGCACGTGCCACAATCACTTGGGCTGGCGCGAGTAAGCGACCGTCGAGACGGTATCCAGCCTTGACCTCGGTCACAATGGTATTGACCGGTGTCTCGGCGGTTGCTGGCACAGTCGATAATACCTCATGGTACACCGGGTCAAAGACCTGTCCAACAGTCGGAATAGGCTCGACCTTCTGGTCACGCAAGAACCCTTCAAACTGCTGCCAGATCATTTGCACCCCTTGCCGCACTGCATTGGCGTCCTGGTCGGCGTGCTGCAGCGCCAGGCGAAAATTATTCAGTACTGGGACGAGCCCCCGCAAGACATCCTCCTTGCCACGGCTGGCCGCCTCCAATCTCTCCTGCGTCATACGTCGGCGATAGTTCTGAAAATCAGCTTGCAGGCGCTGTAACTGGTCGAAATACTCCTCAGCCTTCCGACTCTGTGTAGCTAACTCCTCCTGCAACGCCTCAAGCGTGCGTTCCTGCTCGGCCAGCGCCTCCGGGGCCACGTCATTTTCTGACGCGGCTGCACTCTCCGGCGCTGGAGTGCCGCCCCGCTCGGCCGTGCTCTCCTCCTCTGGCACGGCGCGAGCAAACTCAGCCCCTTGGGCCTCAGACGTGGTGTGCTGATCCCGTGTTTCCATAGTGCTATCCTTCTCTGAGATCAGTTCACGTCCTCAAATTCCGCATCGACCACCTCACCATCGCGTTTCTGCGCTCCAGATGCACCCCTGGCCTGCTGCTGGCTATCCGCACCTGGCTCCTGTGCGCTGGCTGCCTGTTTGTACATCGCTTCGGCCAGCTTGTGGGCCACCTGGTTGATCTGGTCACGAGCGCGTTCCATCGCCGCGACGTCTTCCCCTTGCAGTGCTTCCCGCCCTTCGCTCAGGGCTGACTCGACAGCACTCACGTCGGCTGCTGGCAGGTTGTCGCGCTGCTCACGTAAGGTCTTCTCTGTCTGGTACACGAGCGAATCGAGCTGGTTGCGTGTCTCAATTGCCTTGCGCCGCTCAGCATCTTCCTTGGCATGGAGGTCGGCGTCCTTCACCATACGGTCGACGTCGTCCTTGGCCAGACCGCCTGAACCACTGATGGTAATCGCCTGCTCCTTATTGGTCCCCAGATCCTTGGCTCTGACACTGACGATCCCATTGGCATCAATGTCGAACGTCACCTCGATCTGGGGGACACCGCGCGGCGCCGGGGGGATACCCTCGAGCGTAAAGCGTCCGAGCGTACGGTTATCCCGTGCCATCTCGCGCTCGCCTTGCTTCTCGTGGATTTCCTCGCTGGGCTGTTTATCCGAAGCGGTCGAGAAGATCTGGCTTTCACGTTTTGGAATAGTGGTATTGCGCT
>JBMDXC010000019.1:0-1728 GCA_048594805.1 Candidatus Entotheonellaceae bacterium
GCCTGGGGCGCTCGACGGTGTTCACGTTTGCGTCCTAGTAAGCCCCGTCGTGCGCCCGCCACCCCATTTTTTCCTTTCTGCGTGCGGTGACCCAGTCCGGGTACAAGCGCCACAACGGCGGCTATCGCAAGAAATCCTTGCCACCCCTGGAATTCGAGTACACCCAACCTCTCGTCGACGAGACGATCCACGAAGTTGACCCTGCAAGCTTGGAGAATCTGCCATACGGTCTGGACGGTACGCGCTATCAATGGATCGATCTGGATGGAGAGGGGGTGTCTGGCATACTGACTGAGCAGGCGGAGGGATGGTTTTACAAGAGGAACCTCAGCCCCATCAATGTCCAGCACGAGAACGGTCCAGAGACCGTCGCCACTTATTTCGGGCCCAGCGAGTTGGTCGCAGAAAAACCGTCGTTGGGAGCCCTCTCCCGCCGACGCCAGCAATTCCTCGATCTGGCTGGCGATGGGCAACTCGACCTGGTGGACTTGGAAGCCCCTACGCCCGGTTTTTATGAGCGCACAGATGACGAGCGCTGGAAAACGTTTACGCCCTTTGCCTCTCTGCCCATTCTCAACTGGAACAGCCCTGACCTGAAGTTCGTCGATCTCACCGGAGACGGCCACGCCGATATCCTGATCAACGAAGAGGAAGCCTTGTGCTGGTATCCCTCGCAAGCCGAGGCAGGCTTCGGCCCTCCGGAGCGCGTCCATAAGGCACTGGACGAGGAAAAAGGACTGCGTCTCGTCTTTGCCGACGGGACGCAGTCCATCTACCTGGCTGACATGTCCGGTGATGGATTGACGGATCTCGTGCGCCTGCGCAATGGGGAAGTGTGCTACTGGCCGAACCTAGGGTATGGCCGCTTCGGGGCCAAGGTCACGATGGACAATGCTCCCTGGTTTGACAACACGGACCTGTTCGACCAAAAGCGCATCCGACTCGCAGACATCGACGGCTCCGGCACGACCGATATCCTATACTTAGGTCGCGACGGTGTTCACCTGTATTTCAATCAGTCAGGGAACAGGTGGAGCAACGCGCGTACGCTGCGACACTTTCCTCGCGTCGACAACCTGTCGGCTGTGACAGCCGTTGATCTGCTCGGCAATGGCACAGCCTGTTTGGTATGGTCATCTTCCTTACTCAGTGATGTACAGCGGCACCTGCGGTACATCGACTTGATGGGTGGACAGAAACCTCACCTGCTGATCAAGTCGGAGAACAATCTTGGCGCGGAAACTCATGTACGGTATGCGCCATCGACCACGTTTTATGTCGCTGACAAACTGGCAGGAAAGCCGTGGGCCACGAAAATTCCCTTTCCGGTGCATGTCGTCGAGCGGGTCGAGACATTTGATCGTATCAGCCGCAACCGCTTCGTCACACGCTACGCCTACCATCATGGCTACTTCGACGGCATCGAACGTGAGTTCCGTGGCTTCGGTATGGTGGAACAACGGGATACGGAGGAGTTTGCGGCGCTGAGTGCGACCGGGGCGTTTCCGCACGCTACTAATATAGACGCAGCATCCCACGTGCCGCCTGTGCTCACGAAGACCTGGTTCCACACCGGGGTCTGTCTTGATGGCTCCCGGATCTCCAAACAGTTCGGGCATGAATACTGGCGCGAGTCCGATGCGAGCGAAAATGTCGCTGGCCTGTCTGACGAGCAACTGCGCGCTATGCTCCTCGACGACACGGTTTTGCCCACAGGTCTGCCCTTAG
>JBMDXC010000190.1:0-17242 GCA_048594805.1 Candidatus Entotheonellaceae bacterium
TCCATGGGATCATGGCGTGACATCAAAAACGCCTGGAGCCAGGGGAGTGTTGATCTCGACCGACCTCACGACTGACTGTGCCGTAAACCTCAGACGCCGGTCACGCACCGTGACACGATAGGGGATATAATACGCGCCAACCGGACGATAGTCTTCGTAGCGTAATCTCAGCGATATGGTTTCCTCCCCCGTCTGCCACGTGAGGCACGCCTGGGTAATCTCGAGTGTATCTGGCCGGCTCAACCAGCGCGCCCTGACACCACTCCGTAGCCTGGTAGTCAGTCGGGTTCCTGTAGCATTGAACCTGGGAAGATGCCCCTGGCCATCGAATCCCGGTAAAAAAAATGCCTCTCCTACTAAAAAAAAAGTGCGGAAGGTCGGATACGTCTGCGCAAAGAGCGTCACAGGGCCCTGCGAAATCTGTGCTCCCTTGTCGTCATGCACGAGCAAACGATAGCTCGCCCCGGTGAACAGCACATCGAAGAGCACCTGGGTACTCAGCAACACATCTTTCAACGCCGTAAAGCGCACCGAGTCAGACGCAGCGTAGTTGACAATCAGGTCGAACGTTCCGCCTTGTTTACCAAGCGTGTACGACACCGCCAGCACTGCCGTGAGCGTCTGCAAACCAGTGGTTCTGGACTGGATGACCTGGGCTCTTTCAGCAGCGGAGAGTGTCTGTACGAGAGGGAAGGAGGATGGCGACGATGGCATATGCTGGAGGGCAGTGCAGGACAACAGGCAGAGCCCCACCAGTACAGCCATGCAATGAGGCATGCTCGCCACCTGTCGCATAGCTAACGTCCAGCGTGTATGCTACGGTATTGATTGACGGGCTGGCCTAACACCTCCGCTGCTAACCGCCACAAGGTCGGCCATCCCTGTGGCTCCGCATCTGGTCCATAATGCCAGTAGCGTGTAAACACCTGGGCTGCAACCTGGGCGAGGCAAGGCATCTTCTGGCGAGTACGTTGCATGATCTGCGCGCAATAGACCCCAAGAAAAAAATCGAAGGGGGGGGCAGGCCGCTCGTGTGGCAGCGTGTGAAGCAGGGTCTCGAGGTCGTGTAGCCGGCGTTCGTGGAGCACTTGACTGAGTTCCCGAATGATAGGGCGAAAGATGGCCCGATATTGTTGCCCCCTGGGCGTGTAACGTATGTGGGTACGGTCGCCATCGCCGTCGACCTCGAGTAAGGGCAGGCAACTGACAGTTGGCAGTCGACCTGGAGCGTGCACCGAGATCGCAGCGTCATGCCCCACCCACACGGCCCGACACGCGAGGTCACGCTCCGAGACGATGGTGGTCAGGACCAGACCCGGCGCTCCGGAGTTGTGCAGGTGTAAGGTATAATGCTCTGCTCCCTGCGGCACAAGCTTTGCGGTGATGCAGGGGGTAGCGACGTGGGTGTGCCCCCAGAGCGCCGTGTGAAAGAAACGGGCCAGTTGGGCAACGTATTCGCCATCCTGTGCCAGAGCGGCTTCCTGAGGATGGCTCACCTCCGGGATAAGCCAGAGCTGTTTGGCACCAGGTAAGGCGTCATACACTTGCATGGTGCCCTCGAAAGGCAACAGGGGGTCATCGACGCCATGAATACACAGGACGGGGGTGTCTGTAAGTGTACGTGCCGGCGCCCGGGGGTCTTTTCCGGCAAAAGGGAAGAAGGTCATGCCAGCCCAGGCAAGCGTGTTGGCGAGCCAGCCACTCACACGCCGCTGGTTCAAGACATGATGTCTGCGGAGCACCGGTGGACAGTTCTCATAGGTCACGGTGGTCACGTCACGCGGCCCCATAATGCCATCGGCCAGGACGCCACGTGTGATCTCTCCATAGAGTGCCAGGCCCTCAACCGCCACGGCGCGCACCTCTTGCTGCTGCGAGGCAACCAGCAGCGCTAGATTCGCCCCAAGGGATATACCAAAGATGCCGAAGGCTTGGACGTGCTTCTCGCGACGCAGAAAATTGCTGGCGCACAGGAGGTCTGGCACCAGGGTATGCAGCGACGCCTGTCCAGCACTCTGGCCAAAGCCGGTATAATCGATGCTCAGCACCGCACAGCCGGCCCTGCAGAGGAGTTCGACATAGTATAGGTGCGAAGAGAGATTGCCGGAGGTGCCAGGACAGAACAGGACGACAGGAACCTCGTCCTGGGGTATCTTCAAAGTCGTTGTCTGCCCTACAGGATTGAACCAGAGGCCGTGCAGGAGTTGGCCCTGGGCGTTGGGGAAAGCGACTTCGTCGGCACACAGGCCGAGATCCGCTGGCACCTGATAGCAATACCGATCGGGCAGCAGGATGAGGGCGTTGAGAAGGCGATGCAGCATCGTAATACCAACGCCTAGCTCAACAGCGTCGGAATACGGGCCAGGTCGTCGAGATACCCTACAATCTGTGCGCTCATCGCCTCAACATGCTGCACTGCTGCATGCATGATTGGTCCTCCGTTGGCAGTCGGGATCATGGGGGTAGGAGCACGGCCCACAGTGCGGTGGGCCGCAATGATGCTGCACAGACCGTACAACGTTCTGGCACGGGCGTCAACTAGGGATTTGACGTGCCCAGCGCTGTCACGCTACTGCGGGTTGGGCACACCGGCCTCCGCATTGTCCGACGACCCTGCTTCAGCTGGACTCCCGGGTTCCTCAGCGCCACGCCGCTCTATTTTCACCCGTGCAATACGTGGGCCATCCATATCGACAACAGTGAGCGTATAGCCCTGCTCAACAATGGCCTCACCGCCCTGCGGAATATGTCCCAGACGCGCGAGCAGGAGTCCTGCCACCGTATGGTAATGCATCGACTCTTCCAGCGGCAAGGCATAGCGCTCGCGCAACTCCCACAGCGGTGCGCTGCCCTGGGCCACCATCGCCCCATCCGGGAGCACGGTCACCAGGGCATCGGCTTCGGGTTCTCCCTCGTCGCGGATGTCGCCGACGAGTTGTTCCAGGATATCTTCCGTGGTCACCAGACCAGCCACGCCACCGTGCTCATCGACAACAATGGCCATATGCAGACGCCGTTGCTGCAGCATGCGGAGTAGCCGGCTGATCTGTACCATCTCTGGTACATAGAGCGGAGGGTGTAAGAGACGCCGCATCTCCCAGGGTTGCCCCTCACCGATAGCCCGCAGAACGTCCTTCAAATACAGGACCCCCACGATGTGATCGAGATCCCCCTCATACACCGGGACACGCGAGTAGCCGGTCTCCATCAGACGTCGCACGACCTCGTCCGTGGGTATGGTCACATCCAGGGCTTGCATGCGCACGCGCGGCACCATGATCTCGCTAGCGGCTGTGTCTGTAAACTCAAAGACGCCCGCAATCAGCTCCTGCTCGACTTTCTCAAAGATGCCGCGCTCAGCCCCTTCACGCACCATCGTCGTGACTTCTTCCTCTGTGATCGGGATGAGCGACGTAAACTCCGGTATGCGCCGCTGTCCACCCAGCCATAAGACTATGGTTGCCGAAGCTGTCAGCACCGTCCGTACCACCCGGCATAGGCGAGTCAAGGCCACGAGCGCTGGTGCGAACAGGCACGCCACGCTCTCTGGGTATTGCTGGGCAATCGCTCTGGGAACCAATTGGCCGAAGACCAGCATCCCATACGTCAGGAGAGCAATCGCCAACGCCAGCACTAGGACACCGACCCACCACGTCAGGCCGAGCCATGGCCAGCGTGTCAGCAGCCAGGGCAGCCCCTGGCCGATGGTGAGAGCCCCCACACCTATCGCCGCGGCCATGCCCGTGCAGGTCAGGCCAATTTGCAGAGTCATGACGAACGGTTCGAGGGTTTCGCGCACCAGTAACGCCGCGCCAGCACCGTAACGGTTCTCCTCTTTCCATTGCAGCAGACGACTCTTCTGGGCTGCGCGTATGGCCACCTCCATGCTCTCAAACGTCCCGTACAGCAGCCCAGAAAACACAATCAGGATCACCTCTCCCCATATGTCAGACTCCATCGCCGCAGACTCCTTCTGCTCCCGCGAAAAGCAGTTGCTCCCAATCTGGTATCATGCCATTATAACCAGAGAGTGGCAAGCGCTGCCCGCTGCGCGTATGGGTAGCGCTCGGTGCTGGAGAGAGACTGAATTGACAGGTTTTAGGGAATTCCTTACTCTCCAGGGATGTACTGTAAGGTTGCGTGGCGCATCCGCGTGGCTTCATGCAGTTTATAAGCAGCTGTGAGCCCCAAGGCTTGCCGCAGTAGGAGACGTGATGAAGAGTTACCGCTATTCAATGTGGGATGGCACCCAGGACATATCAGCGGTGGACGCGGACGACCTGATGGATGCCATGGCAGACGAGTTGACCTCGCATGGCGATCTCAATCAGGCGTTGCGCAATCTGATGCGGCGGGGTATGCGGGGGAACATGGGGAGCGGTTTTGAAGGGATTCGGGAACTCATGGAGCGCTTGAAGCAGCAAAGTCGCGAACGGCTCGAGCGCTACAATCTCGCTTCACTCGTCGATGAGTTGAAGAAGCGTCTGGAAGATATTCTGCAGATGGAACGCGCTGCGCTCGACCCCCAGCGTCCCGCGGGCGAGCAAGGTGCCGCAGGGCAGGAGGGGACACCCAGCATGGCTGGTGCTCCCGATGGCGGTCGCGAGCAGGGCCAGCGTGGTGCTCAAGGGCAACACGGGCAGCAGGGGCAACAGGGGCAACAGGGACAGCAGGGACAGCAGGGACGGCAAGGGCAACAGGGACAGCAGCCTGGCCAAGCAGGGGCAGGTGACAGACAGCAGCGTAGGCAATTTCTCGAAGGCTTACCGCCAGACTTTGCCGGTCGTATCAAGGCGCTGAACAATTACGAGTTTTTTGACCCTGCAGCACAACAGGCGTTCGACGAATTGCTCAACATGCTCAAGCAGCAAGCCATGGGGAATATGTTCCGCGAGATGGCACAGCGTATGGCCAATATGACGCCCGAAGAGATGCAGCGTCTCAAAGAAATGCTGGCGGATCTGAATCACATGATGGACCAGCAAGTCTGGGGCGAGCAGCCGGATTTCGAAGGATTTATGCAGAAGTACGGTGACATGTTTGGCCCCAATCCGCCGCAGAGTCTGGATGAACTGGTGCAGCAACTTGCCTCCCAGATTGCCCAGATGCAATCCCTCTTCAACAGCCTCCCCGATGACCTGCGGCAAGAACTCCAGGACATGCTCAGTTCAGCCTTCGATGATGAAGAGCTCGCAGCAGAACTGGCGGAGTTGCAAGCGAATCTCGACTTCCTGTCGTCGGATGAGCGGCGCTCCTATGAGTTTTCAGGGGCTGAAGGCGTGCCGTTGGAGCAAGCCATGCACCTCATGGACGAACTCCAGAAGGTCGATAAGCTCCAGGAACAGTTGGAGCAGGTGGGGCGCCAGGGGTCCTTGCAGGATGTTGATCCAGAAGCACTCGAACAGATTTTAGGACCAGAAGGGCGCCGCGAGCTGGAGAAGCTACGGGACTTGGAGCGCCGTCTGGAAGAGGCCGGCTATCTGAAGCGCAAAGGCGACCGCCTCGAACTCACGCCGAAGGGGGTGCGGAAAATCGGCCAGAAAGCGCTGCACGATATTTTCAGCCGTTTGCAGATGGGGCGGCACGGTGGACATCGCGTCGACCGACATGGCGTGGGTATTGAGGCCACGCACGATACGAAGCTCTATGAGTATGGCGATCCTTTTAATTTGGACCTGCAGCACAGCGTCATGAATGCGGTACGGCGCAATGGCAAGGGCACGCCGGTACGGATGACGCCAGAGGATTTTGAGGTCTTTCGTACGGAGAACCTCAACCAGTGTTCGACAGTCTTGATGCTGGATCAAAGCCGCTCCATGGGGCTCAATGGCTGCTTCGAGGCGGCGAAGAAGGTGGCTCTGGCGCTCCATAGCCTGATCAAGATGCAATATCCACGCGATCGGCTCTATGTCATCGGCTTCTCGGAGTATGCCCATGAACTGCAGCACGAAGACATCCCTTCCGCCTCCTGGGGCAGCTACTATCCAGGCACGAACATGCAGCATGCCCTGGTGATCGCACGTCGCTTACTCGCCAAACAACGGTACGGCACCCGTCAAGTTTTGATGATCACTGACGGTGAACCCACCGCACACCTGGAGCAGGGGATTGCCTACTTCAACTATCCGCCAACCTGGCGTACGATTGAACAAACGTTATTGGAAGTGAAGCGTTGCACGAAGGAAGGCATCATCATCAATACCTTCATGATGGAGCAAGACCCGTATTTGATGCGCTTTGTCCAGGAAATCACGAAGATCAATCGTGGCAGAGCCTTCTACTCGTCGCCAGGCCATCTAGGAGAGTACATCGTTACAGACTATATCAACAACAAGCGGCGCAAACGCATCGCATGACACGTCACGCCCCACGCATCCATGACTGGAAGCCCCCTCTCTCCTCGGGAGAGGGGGCACAGGCCGTCTCACGACAAACTCTGCAGAAAGCGCAGCATTTCGCGTGCGCAGTCCTCACTCCGTGTCAAAAAAATGTGATGACTGGCGTCCTCATAGACCACAAGGCGGGCATTAGGGATGGCCTGGTGCATGGCCTGCGCTTCTTCGACAGGGGCGATAGGCGATTGGCCAGGATGGAGGATAAGTGTTGGTACTTTGATACGCGGGCACAGGTTTGAGACATCCACATCGGGGAGAAAACGGACAATGGCCTGCATGACGTCGGGGTCAGTGCCACCGACAAGGTCGGCGAACCACTGGATCATCTGCTTGTCGTCTTTATTTGGATCAAACCGCAAAGTGGTGTCGTGCAGATACCACTCTTTCACACTCATATGGCGCAATTGTTCTGGCCAGTGACGCGCTTTCGCGCGTACATCACTAGTGTAGCGATAGGGCGTGGAACAGAGCGTCAGGCTGGCGATACGATCCGGATAATCGTTCGCAAATTGGATCCCGACATGCCCTCCCAGCGACTCCCCGGCCCAGTGGACACGCTTGACTGCCAGGCGATCCAACAACAGCTTTGCCTCACGCGCCAGCGTCGCCAAAGACCAGGGATAGCCTGGACGAGGCGGGGCCGAACGCCCATGGCCACGATAGTCCATACGCAGGACACGGTAATGACGTGCCAGAATAGGGACCCAGCCATACCAGACATCCACCGTGCGTCCCATGCCATGGTGGAGCAGTACCATCTCAGGCTCTTTCCAAGGATCGGAAAAATCATCAATGTCGTAATACGTGAGATACCCGTCAATTTCACCGGTAAGCATACTATGTGTCTCCCGCCGCCATAGTACTGTTGCATGCGCAATTGTATACTCCCACGCGTCGCGGGCGAGATGAATGCGTCTAGCATGTATATACGGCTCGTACAGCAATTGTCAAGAGTCGAGTATGTCTGAAGGTCAGGAATCGAGGAGAGTATTATGGAACTGTTTGATCTGCATGGCAAAGTTGCGATTGTGACGGGGGGCAACGGCGGCTTAGGACGGGGCATGGCCATCGGTTTAGCCAGCGCTGGGGCTGACATTGTCATTGCGGCGCGGAACCAGGCCAAAACAGCGGCGACCGCCACGGAACTCCGGGCGCGTTACGGTGTGCAGGTCTTGGAGCTGAGCGTGGATGTCTGTGAGGAAACGACCGTACACGCCATGGTGGCGCAGACCCTGCATACCTTGGGCCGGGTTGACATCCTGGTGAACAACGCCGGCACGAACATCCGCAAAGCCCCTGAGCAGTTGAGCGCGGCGGAATGGCATACTATCCTCGATACGAACCTGCGTAGCGCCTTTTTGTGCTCGCAGGCAGTCTATGCTCCCATGGTACAGGGAGGTGGGGGAAAGATCATCAACAATGGTTCGATGTTTTCGCTGTTTGGTGGGAGCCATGTGTTGGCCTATAGCGCCAGCAAGGGGGGTGTCGTGCAACTGACCAAGAGCCTTGCAGTGGCGTGGGCAAAAGACAATATTCAAGTGAACGCCATCCTGCCAGGCTGGCTCCATACTGACTTAACTAATGGCGCGATCCAGGACCTGCCAGGCCTCTATGAACGCGTCTTGGCGCGTACACCCCAGGGCCGTTGGGGCCAGCCCGAAGATCTGGCAGGGGCCGCCGTCTTCCTGGCCAGTCGTGCCTCAGATTTTGTGACGGGTGTCGCGCTCGCGGTGGATGGGGGCTACTCGGTCATGGCGCCTTAGGCTGCCGCTGTGTGCGAGGAAAGGAGGGAGCATGGATTATGCCATTGGCGATATTCACGGGTGTCTTGATAAGGTCTTACGCCTGCTCGAAGTCTTACGCTATGACCCCGCCGCAGATCGTTTGATCTTTCTCGGCGATTATATTGACCGTGGCCCAGACAGTAAGGGTGTGCTCGACCTCATGCTGCATTTACAGCAGGACAACCCTAAGAATGTCTTTCTCATGGGCAATCATGAGGACAACTTCCTTACCTATATCCAGGCGTGTTTGACGGACGAGGGTGCCAGTCCGTGGCTCGCTGAGCCGTTTTTCGCTGGCGGTGGTACTGCTACTCTCTTGAGCTATTATCCTCGTCTCCGTCATCCTCAGGACCCGCATCTGCGCAACGCCATTCCTGCGGCGCATGTCAAGTTCCTCATGCAGCTCCCGTTGTGCTGGACCAGCGACACCTATATTGCCGTGCACGCTGGCGTACGTCCAGGAATAGCGCTCGAGCGCCAACACGCCAACGATCTCTTACGGATTCGCTCCCCTTTCCTCCACACCCCCCATGGATTAGGAAAATATATAGTATTTGGGCATACGCCCTTCCCTGATGTCAAATACTATGCCGACAAGGTGGGGATTGATACAGGAGCTTGCTATGCTAACTTGGGCTATGGCAAGCTGACGGCTTTTTGTTTACAGACACAGCGGACCTGCCAAGTAGTATAACTATCAGGGATTCCCCTACGGTTACCAACAAACATCAGGGATTTGCCTATGTCCAACATATCCATAACCATTATACGCAAAAAATTCAGTAACAAAATGCCTTGACAAATACTCTCAACTCTGCAATAAATACACATAGAAGTTTGGTGTTCGCAGGTGGACAGCACCACGAGCATAGTCATCGGAACTACGATACTCTCAATGAGTAAGGAGAAACTAAGATGACCAAGTCCTTAGTAGAGATGTGTACCGACATCGTAAGCGCGCAGGCGAGCCACACGCCGATGTCCTCCGAAGACATCATCGAGAGTTTGCGCCGGGTGTTTCGGACCCTGCAGGAAGTCCAACAGATAGGGGGGGCAGCCGAGTCCGAGGAAGGTATGACGCGCGACCCCGGGACCTCTATTCAGCGCAATCAAGTGCTCTGCTTGGAGTGTGGAAAGGCATTCAAACTCCTCTCCAATCGCCACCTCGCCCTGCACGACCTCACGCCCAGAGCCTACAAGCAAAAACACGGTATTCGTATGACACAGGCTTTGAGTGCTCGCACGCTCTCAACCCGGCGACGGAAATTGGCGAAAGAACTTGGCATGGGGAAACAATTGGCCGAATGGCGCGCAGAGCGGAAGCAACACGTCAGTTGAAAAGCGCGATATAAGGCAGGGTGTGTTGAGACACATGACTGGAGGGGCGGGGCAGGGGAGCACTCTGGGAAATGCCCCGTCTATTGGATGTGTCTCTTACCGACTTAACCCATCCAGAATAAGAGTCGTGAAGATCGCCGCAATTGCTTCCGCTGATAGTTTCCCTTCAGGGTTATACCAGCGATAGACCCAGTTGCACATACCGAGAATGGCGTAGACTGTCACTTTCACATCCAGGTCGTTGCGGAGTTCTCCCGCGTCGATGCCCTGCTGCAGTAAGGCAGCCCACAAGCGTTGGTAATGCTTGGGAGTTTCAATGACATCCTTTTGCAGTTTTTGCATCAGATGATGATAGTCATGGAGATACACTGCCATATGTGGATAATGCTGGTGAAACAACGTCATATGGTTGGCTAAAGCCTGGGCGATCTTCGCCTTGATAGGTACCTCGGAATTCACAATCTCTTCGAGTTTACTGTAGATTTGCCGTACAGGTTCCCGTACGACAATGTACAGCAGTTCTTCCTTACTCTGGATGTAGTAGTATAAACTCCCCTTGAGCATGCCCACCGCCGCAGCGATATCCTCAAGAGTCGTGGCCCGGTAGCCTTTTTCTTTAAACAAGCGCGCAGCAACGGTGACGATTTCTTGCTCTTTTGATATGGCCATCTTTTTCGGTTTGCTCATAGCCGCACACTTTGCCGGAGTACAGCCATCGGAGGTGACTGTAGGGTAGTACGAGAGGCGCTAGATGCGAAACGGTCCGTCGCGCCATTCTAGCGCTGCCTTGAGCCCTTGTTCCTGGGCAATGCGGTTGAATTCCAGCGCTTCTGGAGCGAGGTGGGCCATAGCATCATGCTCTAGGGCAATCTGCTGCAAAAGAGAGCGCCCCATCAGTTCGAGGCCCTTGTTCACAATGTATTTGTTCGCTGTCAGGAGATCTTTCCCAATGTGACTGATGCGTGTGGCCAGCTTGAGGGCTGCATCGTCCAGCGTCGCAGCCGGCACCGCCTCAATAGCCCAGCCAATGGCCTGCGCCGTTTTGCCATCGATCAGATCCCCTGTCAGCAGGAGGCGCTTGGCCCATTGTGGGCCGACGGAGTAGAGCCACATGTGCGTGGGTGGTGTGCCCATAGCGCGTACCGGGGTGAAGCCGATACGGGCGTCTTCAGCCACCACAATCATATCACAATGGAGTGCCAGATCCGTCCCACCAGCCACGCAATACCCATGCACTTGCGCAATGGTTGGGATGCGTAGATTCCAGAGCATCTGCCAGCGTCCTACGGTCTCTTCCATGCGGGAAATATCACCGCGAATCGTGCGGGTCGCTTGCGTTGCCTGACGCTCTGCCGTCGGGGTGATGTCATAGCCGGCACAGAACGCACGGCCAGCACCACGGATGACGACAGCATGGATGCGCGGATCGGCCTCGGCCTGCTTGGCAGCCTGGAGTAGTTCGGTGTGCAAGTCGACGCTTATAGCGTTCAATTTTTCAGGCCGGTTGAGCGTGAGACGGGCAACGCGACCGATCTCTTCATACAAGAGCCATGTATAGCTCTCCATGCCCTTTCCCCTCCCTAGACGCGTGTGCACATTACCTTACCATAACGCCACAGCGTGGTATAGCACTTTTTCCGAGGCAGCAAGACAATGCTGGATCTACCAGGAGAGGGACAGGTGTACTGGTTGTAGGAACGCCAGCGTCTAGGTGCTTGAGGAGGCTTATTTATGGAGACGACGGAGAAAGACCTGCATCTCCTTGGCGGTTTGCAGATCGCCACGAGCTTCTGCCACCGCAATCCCCCGCTGAAAGATAGCCTCAGCTTCTGAGACTCTGCCTAGAGCTGCATAAGCTTGCCCGAGATAGCGATATGCCGCAGAATACTGTGGATCAAGCCGTAGAATCTCGGCAAATTGCTCTGCCGCCCTCGCAAAGTCTTGCGCCTGGATATAGAGCTCTCCCAGCCCAAAACGGAGTACGGTATCGTCAGGTTCGAGCGCAATGAGTTCTTGGAATTGTCGTAGGCGCTCAGTATCCATGGTCCTCTCCTCGCTGCAGTCAGTTGAGGAATTCTGGATCGACCTCATCCAGCGCTGGGGCCGAGCGCACGATGGGCGAGGCGTGGTGATGCACTATGCGCCACTCCTCGCCAGTGTGCTCAAACACATTCGTAGCGAGGATACGTGCCATCTGCAGAGTATCAGGTGCGTCGCTGAGGTTCTCCATACAAGTCACCCAGGCGACCCGCCCATAGAGGTGCACCGCGACATCGGTTAAGACGAAACGCATGTAATCCGTGTTGGCAAAAATTGCCTCCCAGCTCTGGCGAATGGCTTCCCAGCCACTGAGCAGACTCCAGCCCGGATGCACGCACTTCGCCCGCTCGGCCTGGAGCCACACGGCTGCCATGTTCCTGATGTCCAGGCTCTCAAAAGCGCGATAAAAACGCTCGTTAGCACGTTTGACCTGCTCGATGGTCTCTTCCTGGGATGCCACAGTCGTCTCCTTCTCGAGGGAACTACCCAATACTTCTTCCTGCATGCAGGATTACACATCTTCCCCTTGTCGTAAAGGGGACCTTGATGGGGAGGGGTATGGGGACACAAAGTGCGTGCTTGCGGCCGGTCAGAAGCCTGGATTGCTACCAGGCTTCTGTGACCCAGCGTTAATCCGCTTCCAGGTAGGTATAGCTGGATAGTCCGGTTTCATAGATTTTCAGCAACTGGCGCGATTCTTCCAGCGTAAGACGTTTGGCGCGCAAAGCACATTCGATAGAGCGGCGCAGCCGTGCCAGCAAATCCTCACGCGAGTAGCTGACGTACTCCAGCACGTCTGTAACGGTATCACCAGACACCACCGCCTCGATGTGGTACTCGCCGTTCGGGGCAATGGAGACGTGCACTGTGTTTGTATCTCCAAAGAGATTGTGCAAGTCGCCGAGGATTTCCTGGTAGGCGCCGACCAGAAAGAACCCGAGGTAATAGTCAGCCCCGTTCGGCGCATGCAATTGTAGGACGTGTTTGACTTCGCGCCGATCGATAAATTCATCGATCTTGCCATCGGAATCGCAGGTTATGTCCGCCAGCACCGCCCGACGTGTAGGTTCCTCGAGCAAGCGATGAATAGGCATGATGGGGAAGAGTTGGTTGACGGCCCAGGAGTCAGGAATCGACTGAAAGAGCGAGAAATTGCAGAAGTACGTATCGGCGAGCAGGCGCTCTAGGCCTTCAAACTCCTCCGGCACCTCGTCCATCTCACGCGTGAAGCGCAAGATCTTCTGACAAATACCCCAAAAATAATCTTCGGCCATGACGCGTTCTTGCAGGCTTAAGTGCCCCAGGGCGAACAGCGTCAGGCTTTCGTCCTTGTACTGCACGGCGTCGTGATAGGCTTCCAGGAGATTTTTGCGTGTGAGCTCGCGGTACGAGTCGTATAAGTTCCACACCACTGCTTGGGCATCATCAGGCGGTTCGCCAAGGGCTGTGCCGGCCCGGTACTCACTCGCGCCAAGCACGTCTACTACCAGGACACAGTGGTGTGCCACGGTGGCGCGGCCAGACTCACTTACCAGCGTCGGCGGCGTGATTCCGGCCTCCTCACACATCTCCATGACGGCATACACGATATCATTGGCGTATTCCTGCAACGTATAATTAATGGACGACGGGAAATTGGTTTGTGAGCCGTCGTAATCGACTCCTAACCCACCACCCACATCGAGGTAGCGCAACGGCGCTCCCATTTTCACCAGCTCACAGTAGAAGCGTCCGGCTTCTCGCAGACCCTCTTTAATGTTCCGAATGTTGGAAATCTGGCTCCCCAGGTGAAAGTGCAGGAGCTCGAACGACTCCAGCAGATCGTGCTCGCGCAAAAACGCCACTGCCTCCACTAACTCACGTGCTGACAGACCAAACTTCGAATGATCGCCTCCCGAGGCTTCCCAGCGCCCACTGCCCCGCGTCGCGAGTTTGGCGCGCATACCAATACAGGGGCGCACACCGGTTTTTTGGGCGAGGCGGGCAATAAGTTGCAGCTCACTGGGTTTCTCGACCACCATAATAATGGTGCGCCCAATCTTGCTGCCGAGGAGTGCGGTTTCGACGTATTCCTCATCTTTGTAGCCATTACAGATGATCAGCGCGTCTTCATCGTCGAGCATCGCCAGGACCGCGAGCAATTCTGGCTTCGACCCCGCTTCCAGGCCATGATGATAGGGGCCGCCAAACCGTACAACCTCTTCAACAACTCTGTATTCCTGATTCACCTTAATGGGATACACCCCACGGTAGACCCCCTGATAGCCATACTCCTTGATTGCCTGTTGGAAGGCACGATTGAGTTCGTCGATGCGGCTGCGCAAAATATCTGAAAAGCGCAGCAGCAATGGTAAACCTACCCCACGCTGGCGCACCTCATCCACCAGTTCCTTGAGATCGATGCTATGATCTTCCAGACCCGGCGGGGTTACCAGGACGCGACCTGAGTCACTGATGTGAAAATAATGATTTCCCCAGTCGTGGATACCATACGTTTCAAGAGCGTCAGCGATGGACCACGGCTTGGGAATACGTCCTTTTACTGGCATTGCACCTCTCCATCCCACCCCCTGTGCTGCGGTGATATGTCTGGTTATCGTGTGGAAAAACAGGGCAAAGGACTTTTGCCTGTGTAGACCTGAGAAGATCGCCGTGTGCGCGTGACAGTATGGTACCATACGCAGTGCCAAACGGCATTATTTCTTTGCATGCTCAGTGCTGTGTTTTGCCTGTGCAAGCGTAGCCGTGGCTAGACCTCCTGGCTGACGCGGAGCCACCCTGGTGCGCCTGGCGCTGGAGCGGTAATACTATCCGAACATCTGAAGCTGGCTGGGCAAGTGCGAGACATCCGCGAGAAAGCTGTGTACGGGGTAGGGTGCAAAGCTCGGGACGTCTGACGTCCCGGTCAGTACGGCCATAAATGGCACCCCAACTCTGCTGGCCGCCTCGGCATCAACGGGATGGTCACCGACGTAGAGCACGTCTGTCGCAGGTAAGTGCAAGCGCTGCAGCGCCAGGAGAAGTCCGTCCGGATGAGGCTTATGCTGTACCACATCCTCGCCGCCAATAATCACCTCAAACTGTGAGGCCAGACCGCCCTCAGCCAGGGTGCGCTCCCTACTGGCGCTATGGTTTCGCTGGCACTGTGCCAGTCGAGGCATGGCTCGGTTTGAGCTTCGTCACAGCCTCTGTCAGGGTTTTCTGGACCGTGCCGGACACGATAAAAACCTCGGCAGCCTCCCCCCGGCTGGCATAGTATCCGCTGCTGTCCTGTCCCACAGCTTGCCCCAAGATCAGGCGCTCGGTACGACCATCGCGCTGGGTGAGGACCACCTGCCAGGGCGGTTGGTCCAGACCCGTCTGTGACGATGGGCTGGTGCTGAGGTCGTCAGCGTTGAGTTGAGCCGTAGCCCCCAGCAGGGAGGTTACTGCTGGCTCATCGACGGTGACGTCAGGGATACCGACAAACTGCCAGGTTGCTGTGGGTTCAGGAGTCTCTCCTGAGGTGGCCGCCGCAGGAGCCTGCCGCTCCAGGCTCCAGGATTTGCCGTCCGCGTAGAGTGTCAGGCGTGTCACTTCCTCCTGCGGCACTTGCAACACACGCAAGTCGAGCAGCGTGCCCAGGGTAGGAAACAGACGTTGGAAGGTCCACTGGGGCACAATATAGACTGGCCCGGTATCGTCCAGGCGGGCAAAGCGACTCCCACTCTTTTCAGGGACTTCGTTGCCGATGCGGACGACAGCTTGACGGGCTTCCTGACCGCCGGGCTGCAACGTGAGGATAGCCCGATACGGCGGTGTGTCTAGGCCGTACTCCGCGCTCTTGGCAGGGTCCGCCACGTCGTCACCCTGTAACGTGCGTACCGTGGCCACGAGACCCTCGACAGCGTCGGGTTTCACACTGTAGGTGAGTTCGGGCGCTACCAGTTTCCAGGCCGGGACTGGAGGCGTCGAAGACGTCTGTGAGGCGTCAGTGCCTTCTGCCGGGGCTGCCGGCTGGGTCGTAAAGCGCACATCGCGAGTAGGGGAGTGGAGATCCACCGCGGTAACCTGCTCTTTTGGTACGTTCTGTATACGCAGGTCGAGCCAGGGTTTGGCGCTGAGTGTCTGATCCGTGGTGCCGCCGGAGAGCCCGGCCATGCTCTGCACATGCATATTAACATGGTAGACCCGCCCCTCACCGGCACGGCGCACGAAGCCGTTGCCACCGCTCCCCTTCCCAGCCAGGAGGTACAGGGCAAGCTTGTCGGGGGTATCGGTATACACCTTGAGATGCAGTGCCTGCTCATCCGTGAGTTGAAAATCGCCCAGCAGGGCTGTGGAATCAGCCCGCAGCTCGCCTTGCAAGGTGCTGATCTGCGTTAAAAACTGCTGAATTTTCGTGCTATTCCCTGGCGTATCAAAACGACTGGTGACAACCCAGGTGCCGTCGCGTCGATGCAGCCGGACGATCTCCTGGGGTTGTGCGCCACGGTACAGCTCAAACCCGGTGATACTATCGGCGTGCAGTGTTGGCGGCACCAGGCGTTCCAGGCCGACTTCTTCCGCCAGCTTCGGAGGCGCCGACGGACGTTTGAACAGGACGGCAAGGACACCTAAGACAATGAGAATGACCACCAGCGGGAGAAGACGTTTGGGACTCATGGTATGCGCTGACACTCCCCTTATTGACTGAGATAAGACACGCTTGCGGGGACCCTCACCCGGTGATACAGCCCTCTACCGGTGGGCGAGGGCTCCCTGCATCTCGCGAAAAGATTAGGCGCTTGCGGCCGCCGTGTAGGCGGCACGCGCGCGTTTCCGGAGCAGGGTGCTGCCGATACCCAGGGCGGCGATGAGGATATTCACCAGGCCGAGATTGACAAATTTCCAGAACTGCCGAGCGCTGGTGCTCGGTTTGCTGATGGTGCGATTGATCTGCTTTTTACTCCGCACGTTGATAATGTCATCCCCTAACGTGAGCGCATCCACACTGTTGAGGAAAAAATCTACATTGCCTCCTGATAAGAAATTGCGATGCAGCATCTGGGCATTGCCCACCACCAGGAGTTTCCCAGGGGCCGGCGTGGGCGTCGTGGCTGGCGCTTCCTCTGGCGGTGGTGGCGATGCGGGTGGCATACCAGGAGCCGACTCCGGCGGTGGCCAGGCCGGACGCTCTTTCCCGGCGTAGGCATCAGGAAACTGGCCACGCACGAGCACAGCTAGCGGCCGTTGCTGGCCTTGTGCCGGTGGTTGCAAGTCATGGGCAGTTAGTTGTGCATCAGCGGGGATGGTCCAGGCCCGTGGGGTGGTCGAAAACAACACGCTATGCTCCAGCTGATGTCGCCCCAAAACGTCTGGGTGCAACT
This sequence comes from Candidatus Entotheonellaceae bacterium, assembly GCA_048594805.1. Lineage (GTDB taxonomy): Bacteria > Tectomicrobia > Entotheonellia > Entotheonellales > Entotheonellaceae > SXND01. The sequence goes on from JBMDXC010000190.1 coordinate 16,906, forward strand.
TCAGGGCGCTGCCCCACAGATAAAACAGGGGTGACAGATTACTGGTGATCGACACCTTACGGTTCATCGTGTCCTGCGAAATCATGATGTGCAAGGGCAGATTCAGTGTCACACCGCCCCCCATAATGGCGGACATCAGGTTGTCCGCCTCACGCACGGTCAAGGACTGATGATTCACGTCCATCAAGATCGTTGGATCGAGCTCAATACCGTACTGGCTCAACCAGGCGTTGACCTCTGGCTTCTGATCTTCCTTCGTGATCGAAACTGCCTGCCGCACCACGCTATAATTCCAGCGATACTGCTGCAGCGCCAGGAAGACCGACTTGCCCTCATA